>NZ_JANIAG010000111.1:0-18288 GCF_028682155.1 Pseudomonas sp. 39004 | reverse complement strand
TACATCGTGTGTTTCCGCTACCCGGTACTGAGTTGGGATGAGCTCGGTGCAGAGGCGCTGGCGGAGCCTGTTGCATACGAGCAGACGGACTACATGGCCCAAGGCAAGGCGTTCTGGCTGACCGTTGAAAACGATGCGATGAGTGCCGCCAGTGGCCGCAGCGTGCCGCAGGGCATGCGCATGCTGGTGGACCCAGGGGTGGAGGCTGAGCCGGGGCGCTTGGTCATCGCCCGCCAACCGGGCAAGCAGGCGATTTTCCGTGAGCTGGCCGAAGAGGGTGGGCAGCTGTACCTGAAGGCGCTGAACAGCAGCTACCCGGCACTGTTGTGCGAGGAGGGCTGCGTGTTTCTGGGCGTGGTCGTGCGGGTGCATGGGGCGTTTTGACTGCTGATTTTTTGTAGCGCCCATGTGATCGAGCGCCGCCCGCGCGGCACTCGATCGCATAGACACCCCAGACCTCAAGCCGGGCCGCCTTGAATCATTCCACCAATTCGACCAGCACCGTCCCTTCGCTGACCATATCCCCTTCCTGACAGAACAGCGCCTTCACCGCCCCAGCATGCGGTGCGCGAATGCTGTGCTCCATCTTCATCGCCTCCAGCACCACCAGCGCCGTACCGGCCTCCACCACCTGCCCCGGCTCGACCAGCACCCGCACGATGCTGCCGTTCATGGGCGCGCCCAGGCCACCTTGGTGGCTATGGCTGGCCTCAGCCTCGGCAATCGGGTCGAAGGCTTCGATCGCGTGCATCTCGCCCTCCCAGCGCAGGTACAAGGTGCCACCGCGGCGTATCGCCAGGTGCTGACGGCGCACGCCTTCCTGGTCGTGCACCAGTTGCTCGCCATCGAGCTGCCAGGTGGAGGCCGCGCTGCGTTCCAGCGCCACCGCCTGGTCCTGCCCGGCACTGGCCAGATGCAGGCAGCTACGCGCTGGCAGCCCCAGGCGCAGGCCGTTGCGCTCAGCCCAGGGCGAACGGTTGTCGTCGTCACGTTGCTGGCCGGCCTGGCCCTGCAGCCAGGCTTCGGCGGCCGCCTCCCAGAAAGGTGCTGGCAGCGCTTGCGGGGCGGGCAGCAAAACATCCTGGTGGCGCGGGATGAACCCGGTGTCGAGCTCGGCCTCGGCAAACGCCGGGTGGGCGAGAATGCGCCGCAGGAAGGCGATGTTGGTCTTCAACCCGCCGATGGCGAATTCGTCCAGCATCGCCAGCAAACGCAGGCGCGCCTGTTCGCGGTCCTCGCCCCAGGCAATCAGCTTGCCCAGCATGGGGTCGTAGAATGGCGACACCTCGTCACCCTCGCTGACCCCGCTGTCCACCCGGCGGCCTTCGCCCGGCGCCGACTCGCGGTACAGGGCCAGCTTGCCAGTGGCTGGCAGAAACCCGTTGGCCGGGTCTTCGGCATACAGGCGCACTTCGATGGCATGGCCGATCAGCGGCACCTGTGCCTGCGTGATCGGCAATGCCTCGCCGCGCGCCACGCGGATTTGCCATGCGACCAAGTCGAGGCCGGTGATGGCTTCGGTAACCGGGTGTTCGACCTGCAGGCGGGTGTTCATCTCCATGAAGAAGAACTCGCCGCGGGCATCGAGCAGAAACTCCACCGTGCCCGCACCCACATAGCCGATGGCCTGGGCAGCGCGCACCGCGGCCTCGCCCATGGCCTGGCGCTGCGCGGGGGACAGGCCAGGGGCAGGGGCTTCTTCGACCACTTTCTGGTGGCGGCGCTGAATCGAGCAGTCACGTTCGTTGAGGTACAGGCAGTTGCCGTGCTGGTCGGCGAACACCTGGATTTCTACGTGGCGTGGCTTGAGTACGTACTTTTCCACCAGCATGCGAGCATCGCCAAACGACGATTGCGCCTCACGCTGCGCCGAGGCCAGGGCGTCGGCCAGCTGGCTTTCGTCTTCGACCACTTTCATGCCTTTGCCGCCGCCACCGGCGCTGGCCTTGAGCAGCACCGGGTAGCCGATGCGTTCGGCGGCGGAACGGAAGGTGTCCAGGTCCTGGGCTTCACCGTGGTAGCCCGGCACCAGCGGCACGCCGGCAGCGTCCATCAGGGCCTTGGCAGCCGATTTGCTGCCCATCGCGTCGATGGCGCTGGCCGGTGGGCCGAGGAAGATCAGCCCGGCGTCTTCGATGGCGCGGGCAAAGCCTGCGTTTTCCGAAAGAAAACCATAGCCCGGGTGGATGGCTTGGGCGCCGCTGGCCTTGGCCGCGGCAAGCAGTTTGTCCACCAGCAAGTAGCTTTCGGCGGCCTTGGTGCCGCCGAGGTCGACGCGGATATCGGCTTCGCGGCTGTGCCGTGCGTCACGGTCGGTGGCGCTGTGCACGGCAACGGTGGTCAGGCCCATGGCCTTGGCGGTGCGCATCACCCGGCAGGCAATCTCGCCGCGGTTGGCGACCAGCAGGGTGGTCAACGGGGTGCGGCTCATGGGCGCGGCTCCTTGTTGTCGTCGGTTTGCCAGGCCGGGTGGCGCTTTTCGAGGAAGGCGCGCAGGCCCTCCTGGCCTTCGGCGCTGACGCGGATGCGAGCGATGGTGTTTTCGCAGTAGCGGCGCAGGGCAGGGCTCAGTTCGCCGTCATCCACCTCGCGCAGCAGGTCTTTGCTGGCGCGCAGGGCTTGCGGGCTGTTGAGCAGCAGGTTGGCCACCCAGGCTTCGACCTGGGCATCCAGTTCATGGGCCGGGTACACCTCGGCCAGCAGCCCCAGTTCACGGGCGCGTACGCCGCTGAAGCGTTCGGCGGTCAGGGCATAGCGGCGCGTGGCGCGCTCGCCGATGGCCTTGACCACGAAGGGGCTGATCACCGCCGGGGCCAGGCCGATGCGCACTTCCGACAGGCACAGCTGGGCGTCTTCGGCGCCGATGGCCATGTCGCAGCAACTGATCAGGCCCAACGCGCCACCAAAGGCCGCGCCTTGCACCACGGCCAGGGTCGGCGCCTTGAACCGGTGCAGGGTGTACATCAGCTCGCCCAGCTCGTGGGCGTCATCGAGGTTGGTGTTGAAGTCCAGTTGTGCCGACTGTTGCATCCAGGCCAGGTCGGCGCCGGCGCTGAAGTGCCGGCCACGGCCACGCAGCAGCAGAAAACGCAGGCTGCTGTCTTCGGCTAGCTGGCCGAGGGCGACGATCAGCTCGCGGATCATCTGGGCGTTGAAAGCGTTGTTCTTGTCTTCGCGGCTGAGCCACAGGGTGGCGAAGCCGCGAGGGTCGTTGACCACTTCAAGGGTGCTGAAATCGCTCATGGATCACATCCGGAAAATGCCGAAGCGGCTCTGTTCGATCGGGGCGTTCAGCGCGGCGGACAACGCCAGGCCGAGCACGTCGCGGGTCTGTGCCGGGTCGATCACGCCGTCGTCCCACAGCCGGGCGCTGGAGTAGTAGGGGTGGCCCTGGTGCTCGTACTGGTCGAGGATCGGCTGCTTGAGCCTGGCCTCGTCCTCGGCGCTGAAGGGCTGGCCGCTGCGCTCGCTTTGTTCGCGTTTGACCTGGGCCAGCACGCCTGCGGCCTGTTCGGCGCCCATTACGCCGATGCGTGCGTTAGGCCACATCCACAGCATGCGTGGGTCGTAGGCGCGGCCGCACATGCCATAGTTGCCGGCACCGAAGCTGCCGCCGATGATTACCGTGAACTTCGGTACCTGGGCGCAGGCCACCGCGGTCACCAGCTTGGCGCCATGCTTGGCGATGCCGCCTTCCTCGTACTTCTTGCCGACCATGAAGCCGGTGATGTTCTGCAGGAACAGCAGCGGGATGCCGCGCTGGCAGGCCAGTTCGATGAAGTGCGCGCCCTTTTGCGCGGCTTCGGCGAACAGAATGCCGTTGTTGGCCAGGATCGCTATCGGGTAGCCGTGCAGGTGGGCGAAGCCACACACCAGGGTGGTGCCGAACAGTGCCTTGAACTCATCGAACACCGAGCCATCGACCAGGCGGGCAATGACCTCGCGCACGTCGAACGGCTGCTTGGCGTCTGCCGGTACCACGCCGTACAGCTCATCGGCAGGGTACAGCGGGGCGATCGGCGCCTGGCGCTGCAAGGTGCCCAGCTTGTGCCAGTTGAGGTTGACCACGCTGCGCCGGGCCAGGGCCAGGGCGTGTTCGTCATTGTCGGCGTAATGGTCGGCCACGCCGCTGATGCGGCAGTGCACATCGGCGCCGCCGAGGTCTTCGGCGCTCACCACCTCACCGGTGGCGGCCTTCACCAGCGGCGGGCCGGCCAGGAAGATGGTGGCCTGCTGGCGGACCATGATCGCTTCGTCGGCCATGGCCGGCACATAGGCGCCGCCGGCGGTACACGAGCCCATCACCACGGCGATCTGCGGGATGCCCAGCGCGCTCATGTTGGCCTGGTTGAAGAAGATCCGCCCGAAGTGCTCGCGGTCAGGGAACACTTCGTCCTGACGCGGCAGGTTGGCGCCACCGGAATCGACCAGGTAGATGCACGGCAGGCGGTTCTGCAGGGCGATGGTTTGCGCGCGCAGGTGTTTCTTGACCGTCAGCGGGTAATAGGAGCCGCCTTTGACCGTGGCGTCGTTGGCCACGATCATGCACTCCACGCCTTCGACTCGGCCGATGCCAGCAATCACGCCCGCGGCGGGCACGTCTTCGCCATATACCTCATGGGCGGCCAGCTGGCCGATTTCGAGGAAGGGTGAGCCTGCGTCCAGCAGGCGGTCGATACGCTCGCGCGGCAGCAGTTTGCCGCGCGAGGTATGCCGCTCCTGGGCCTTGGGGCCGCCGCCCTGGGCAATGTGGGCAAGCAGGCCACGCAGGGCCTGGACCTGTTCGAGCATGGCCGCGCTGTTGCCGGCGAACTCCGCCGAACGCGGGTTGATCTGGGTGTGCAAGGTAGCCATGTGCGCCCGTCCCTTGTGCTCAGCGGGTTTCGTTGAACAGTTCGCGGCCGATCAGCATCCGGCGGATTTCGCTGGTGCCGGCGCCGATCTCGTAGAGTTTCGCGTCGCGCAGCAGGCGCCCGGCCGGGAACTCGTTGATGTAGCCGTTGCCGCCGAGAATCTGGATAGCCTCCAGGGCCATTTGCGTGGCGCGTTCGGCGGTATAAAGGATGACCCCGGCAGCGTCCTTGCGGGTGGTCTCGCCACGGTCGCAGGCCTGGGCCACGGCGTACAGGTAGGCGCGGCTGGCGTTGAGCTGGGTGTACATGTCGGCGATCTTGCCCTGGATCAGCTGGAACTCGCCGATGCTCTGGCCAAACTGCTTGCGGTCGTGGATGTAGGGTACTACCAGGTCCATGCAGCTTTGCATGATGCCGGTCGGGCCGCCGGAGAGCACCACGCGCTCGTAGTCCAAGCCGCTCATCAGTACGCGCACGCCGCCGTTGAGCTGGCCGAGGATGTTCTCTTCGGGCACCTCGACGTCATCGAAGAACAGCTCGCAGGTGTTGGAGCCGCGCATGCCCAGCTTGTCGAACTTGTTGCTGCGGCTGAAGCCTTTCCAGTCACGTTCGACGATGAACGCAGTGATGCCATGTGCGCCCTTGTCCAGGTCGGTCTTGGCGTAGATCACGTAGGTGTTGGCGTCGGGGCCATTGGTGATCCAGGTCTTGCTGCCGTTGAGCACGTAGCGGTCGCCGCGTTTTTCGGCGCGCAGCTTCATCGAGACCACGTCGGAGCCGGCGTTGGGCTCGCTCATGGCCAGCGCACCGATGTGTTCGCCGCTGATCAGCTTGGGCAGGTACTTGAGCTTTTGCTCATGGGTGCCGTTGCGGTTGATCTGGTTGACGCAGAGGTTGGAGTGCGCGCCGTAGGACAGCGCCACCGAGGCCGAACCGCGGCTGATTTCTTCCATCGACACCACATGGGCCAGGTAGCCCAGGCCAGCGCCGCCGTATTCTTCCGATACGGTGATGCCCAGCAGGCCCATGTCACCGAATTTGCGCCACATGTCGGCGGGGAACAGGTTGTCGTGGTCGATTTGCGCGGCACGCGGCGCCAGTTCGGCGGCGACGAAGCTGCGCACCTGGTCGCGGAGCATGTCGATGGTCTCGCCCAGGGCGAAGTTCAGGGAGGGGTAATGCATGGGGGCACCTTCTTGTTCTTGAAATAGGGAAAGCACAGTGTCTTTTTCACCTTTACGTTAACGTAAACCTGCCTTCCATCACTGTCAATCTCAGCATCACCTTTACGTAAACGTAAATCTGCGCCAGAGTATCTCCCGCTTGCTTCAATCGTGCCCAGAACAACCACAAGAAGGGACACCCATGAGTCAACCGAGCTATACCTGCGGTCGCCAGGACCGGCCCTTGCTGACCCTGACCATCGGCCAGGCCTTCGACGCCACCGTGGCCCGTTACCCCGACCGCGAAGCGTTGGTGGTGCGCCACCAGGGCCTGCGGTACACCTGGGGGCAGCTGGCCGAACAGGTCGATGTACACGCCCGCGCCTTGATGGCTCTGGGCGTAGGCACCGCCGACCGGGTCGGCATCTGGGCGCCCAACTGCGCCCAGTGGTGCATCCTGCAACTGGCCAGCGCCAAGGTCGGCGCGATTCTGGTCAACATCAACCCGGCCTACCGCGTGGGTGAGCTGGAATACGTGCTGCGGCAGTCTGGCTGCCGCTGGCTGGTGTGCGCCGATACCTTCAAGACGTCCGATTACCACGCCATGGTCCAGGAGCTGGTACCGGAACTGGCTGCAGCGGCCCCCGGTGAGCTGGCCAGCGAACGCTTGCCCGATCTGCACGGGGTGATCAGCCTGGCCTGCAACCCGCCGCAGGGCTTTCTGCCTTGGCCTGCGCTGGCAGAGCGGGCAGGGCAGACGCCTGCCGAAGCCTACCAGGCCCGCCAGCAGAGCCTGCAGTTCGACCAGCCGGTGAACATCCAGTACACCTCCGGTACCACTGGCGCACCCAAGGGGGCGACGCTCAGCCACTACAACATCCTCAACAACGGTTTCATGGTCGGCGAGAGCCTGGGCCTGACCAGCGACGACCGCATGGTGATCCCGGTGCCGTTGTACCACTGCTTCGGCATGGTTATGGCCAACCTCGGTTGCATTACCCATGGCAGCACGATGGTCTACCCCAATGACGCCTTCGATGCCGAGCTGACCCTGCGCGCGGTTGCCGAAGAGCGCGCCAGCATCCTCTACGGCGTGCCGACCATGTTCATCGCCATGCTCGACCACCCGGCCCGCCAGGGCATGAACCTCTCGACCCTGCGCAGCGGCATCATGGCCGGTGCCACCTGCCCGATCGAGGTGATGCGCCGGGTCATCGACCAGATGCACATGGCCCAGGTGCAGATCGCCTACGGCATGACCGAAACCAGCCCGGTATCGCTGCAGACCGGCCCGGATGACGCGCTTGAACTGCGCGTGACCACGGTCGGCCGCACCCAGCCGCAGTTGGAGAACAAGCTGGTGGATGCCGACGGCTGCATCGTGGCCCGGGGCGAAATCGGCGAACTGTGCACCCGTGGCTACAGCGTGATGCTGGGATACTGGGACAACCCGCAGGCCACGGCAGATGCCATCGACCCCGCAGGGTGGATGCACTCGGGCGACCTGGCGGTGATGGACGAAGAGGGCCATGTGCGCATCGTCGGGCGCAACAAGGACATGATCATCCGCGGTGGCGAGAACATCTATCCACGCGAGCTGGAGGAGTTCTTCTATACCCACCCGGCGGTGGCCGATGCGCAGGTGATCGGCATTCCGTGCAGCAAATATGGCGAAGAGGTGGTGGCCTGGATCAAGCTGCATCCGGGGCATAGCGCTACGGTTGATGAGCTGCACGGCTGGTGCAAGGCACGTATCGCGCATTACAAGGTGCCGCGGCATTTCCGCTTTGTCGACGAGTTCCCGATGACGGTGACGGGCAAGGTGCAGAAGTTTCGGATGCGCGAAATCAGCTCAGCGGAAATTTCGGCGGTCTCTGCAGGTTGACAGGTTCGGGCTGCCGGCCTCTTCGCGGCCAAGCCCGCGAAGAGGCCAGTGCAGCCACTGTAAAAGCCTCTATCCTTAAGCCTTCACCGGTGGCTCCTGGCTCGGCGGGTCGCCCACTGTCGGCGGTACCGTCGGCTTGATCGGCAGCTCGTCCGGGTCTTCTTCCGGTACGGGGGGCGGCAAGCTGGGGTCGTCGATGTTGGGATCGGGTGTCTCCGGTGGAATGGGAATGTTCATGGCCTGACCTCGCGTGGGTGAATGAAGAGGTGCTGCAGGCTCTGACTGTCAGGGGCTGCCATTCGCTCAATTTTTTTGAACCCCCACGCCCGCGCTCGGCTCTGAACCCTTACCGCCACCAGCCTAAGGGAGCAAGGTCCGATGTCACGAAACGAGCCCTTCCAGAGCGTGCCCGCGGCGAATGATCATCCGGAGCAGGCCATCAGCCTGTCCCAGGCGCTGCTGGCACCGCGCATCGTGATCGAAGGCACGCAGCCCGCGCTCGACGGCGGTACGTTCGCCGTCAAGGCCATTAGCGGCCAAGCGGTCGCAGTCAGCAGCAAGGTCTACAGCGACGGCCACGACCGTCTGGCCGTGATGCTCAATTGGCGCCAGGCGAACAGCCGGCGTTGGCACTGCGTGCCCATGCACTCCCCCGGCAATGACCTGTGGCTGGCCGAGTTCACCCCGACCGAGCTCGGCCCGCACCTGTTCAGCATCGAAGCCTGGATCGACCCGTTCGCTACCTACTGCCACGACCTGGAAAAAAAGTACCACGCCGGGGTGGAGGTGAAGCTGGAGCTGGAAGAAGGCAGGTTGATGCTGGGCAAAGGCATCGAGCTGAGCCAAGGTGCGTTGCGTGACGAGCTCGTAGCCGTGCAGCAGCGCTTGCCTGGGTTGAGCGCCGATGATCAGGTGGCGGTGTTCCTGAGCGACAGCACCGCGCGCCTGATGAGCGAGGCCGAGCACCGCAGCTACTTGACCCGCAGCAGCGACTTCCCCCTCGACGTCGACCGCCCCGCCGCGCAATTCGCCAGTTGGTACGAGCTGTTCCCGCGTTCGATCACCGACAGCCCCGAGCGCCACGGCACCTTCAACGACGTGCACGAACGCCTGCCGATGATCCGCGACATGGGCTTTGACGTGCTGTATTTCCCGCCCATTCACCCGATTGGCAAGCAGCACCGCAAGGGCCGCAACAATGCCTTGCAGGCAGCGCCCAGCGACCCGGGCAGCCCATACGCCATCGGCAGCGACGAAGGCGGGCACGATGCCATTCATCCTGAGCTGGGCACCCGTGATGACTTCCGCCGCCTGGTAGCCGCCGCTGCCGAGCACGGCCTGGAAATCGCCCTGGATTTCGCCATCCAGTGCTCCCAGGACCACCCGTGGCTCAAACAGCACCCCGGCTGGTTCAGCTGGCGCCCCGACGGCACCATCCGCTATGCGGAAAACCCGCCGAAGAAGTACCAGGACATCGTCAACGTCGACTTCTACGCCCCCGACGCCGTGCCTTCGCTGTGGCTGGCGCTGCGCGATGTGGTGGTCGGCTGGGTCGAGGAGGGGGTCAAGACCTTCCGCGTTGACAACCCGCACACCAAGCCGTTGCCATTCTGGCAATGGCTGATCGCCAATGTGCGCAGCCAGCACCCGGACGTGATCTTTCTCGCCGAAGCCTTCACCAAGCCTGCGATGATGGCGCGCCTGGGCAAGGTCGGCTACGCGCAGAGCTACACCTATTTCACCTGGCGCAACACCAAGCAGGAATTGCGCGAGTTCTACGAACAGCTCAACCAGCCACCGTGGAGCCTGTGCTACCGGCCCAACTTCTTCGTCAACACACCTGACATCAACCCGTTTTTCCTGCACACCTCAGGGCGTGCCGGTTTTCTCATTCGCGCGGCCCTCGCCACCATGGGCTCGGGATTGTGGGGCATGTATTCGGGCTTCGAGCTGTGCGAAGCCACACCGCTGCCCGGCAAGGAGGAATACCTCGATTCGGAGAAGTACGAAATCCGCCCGCGTGATTTCACCCAACCCGGCAACATCATTGCCGAAATCGCCCAGCTCAACCGTATTCGCCGGCAGAACCGCGCCCTGCAGACGCACCTGGGGGTGGCGTTCTTCAATTGCTGGAACGACAACATCCTGTACTTCGCCAAGCGCACGCCCGAGCGCGACAACTTCATCCTGGTGGCCATCAGCCTGGACCCGCACAACGCCCAGGAAGCCAGCTTCGAGTTGCCGCTGTGGGAGTTGGGGCTGGACGACAATGCCGACACGTTGGGTGAAGACTTGATGAACGGCCACCGCTGGACCTGGCACGGCAAGACCCAGTGGATGCGTATCGAACCCTGGCATCAGCCGTTTGGTATCTGGCGCATAGAAAAGGCCCGTTAGTCCCTCAGGGGCGGTGCTGAACCCGCAATTGAAAGGAGTCACCCATGGCCAAGCGTTCCCGCCCGGCAGCCTTCATCGACGACCCGCTGTGGTACAAGGACGCGGTGATCTACCAGCTGCACATCAAGTCGTTCTTCGACGCCAACAACGACGGCATTGGCGATTTCGCCGGGCTGATCAGCAAGCTCGATTACATCGCCGAACTGGGCGTCAACACCCTCTGGCTGCTGCCGTTCTACCCCTCGCCACGGCGTGACGACGGCTACGACATCGCCGAGTACAAGGCCGTGCACCCCGATTACGGCAGCATGGCCGACGCCCGGCGCTTCATTGCCGAGGCGCACAAGCGCGGCCTGCGGGTGATCACCGAACTGGTCATCAACCATACCTCCGACCAGCACCCGTGGTTCCAGCGCGCCCGCCTGGCCAAACGCGGCAGCAAGGCGCGCGACTTCTACGTGTGGTCGGATGACGACCAGAAGTATGACGGCACACGCATCATCTTCCTCGACACCGAAAAGTCCAATTGGACCTGGGACCCGGTCGCCGGCCAATACTTCTGGCACCGCTTTTACTCGCACCAGCCGGACCTCAACTTCGACAACCCGCAGGTGCTCAAGGCCGTGATCGGGGTGATGCGCTTCTGGCTCGACCTGGGCGTCGACGGCCTGCGCCTGGACGCCATCCCCTACCTGATCGAGCGCGACGGCACCAACAACGAAAACCTCCCCGAGACCCACCGGGTGCTCAAAGCCATCCGCGCCGAGATCGACGCCAACTACCCGGACCGCATGCTCCTGGCCGAAGCCAACCAGTGGCCCGAAGACACCCGCCCGTACTTTGGCGAGGGCGACGGCGACGAGTGCCACATGGCCTTCCACTTCCCGCTGATGCCGCGCATGTACATGGCCCTGGCGATGGAGGACCGCTTCCCGATCACCGACATCCTGCGCCAGACCCCAGAGATCCCCGCCCACTGCCAGTGGGCGATCTTCCTGCGCAACCACGATGAGCTGACCCTGGAGATGGTCACCGACCGCGAGCGCGACTACCTGTGGAACTACTACGCCGAAGACCGCCGCGCGCGTATCAACCTCGGCATCCGCCGCAGGTTGGCGCCTTTGCTGCAACGCGACCGTCGGCGCATCGAACTGCTGACCAGCCTGCTGCTGTCGATGCCCGGCACACCGACCCTGTACTACGGCGATGAGCTGGGCATGGGCGACAACATCTACCTGGGCGACCGCGATGGCGTGCGCACCCCCATGCAATGGTCGCCGGACCGCAACGGCGGGTTCTCTCGCGCCGACCCGCAGCGCCTGGTGCTGCCGCCGATCATGGACCCGCTGTACGGCTACCAGACGGTCAACGTCGAAGCCCAGGCCCACGACCCGCATTCGCTGCTCAACTGGAACCGCCGCCTGCTGGCGGTGCGCAACCAGCAAAAGGCCTTTGGCCGTGGCAGCATTCGCATGCTCACACCGAGCAACCGGCGCATCCTCGCTTACCTGCGCGAGTACACCGACCAGGACGGCAACAGCGAGGTGATCCTGTGCGTGGCCAACGTGTCCCGTGCCGCACAGGCCGCTGAACTGGAGCTGTCGCAATACGCCGATAAAGTGCCGGTGGAAATGCTCGGTGGCAGCGCCTTTCCGCCGATCGGCCAGTTGCCTTTTCTGCTCACGTTACCGCCGTATGCGTTCTACTGGTTCCTGCTGGCCTCGCACGACCGTATGCCCAGCTGGCACATCCAGGCTACCGAGGGGTTACCCGAATTGACCACACTGGTGCTGCGCAAGCGCCTGGAAGAGCTGCTCGAAGCGCCTTCCAGCGAAATACTCGAAGGCTCGATACTGCCGCAGTACCTGCCTAAACGGCGCTGGTTCGCCGGCAAGGAAGGGCCGCTCGACCAGGTTCGCCTGCGCTATGGCGTGCGCTTCGGCACCGCGACCACGCCGGTGTTGCTCAGCGAGCTGGAGGTGCTCAGCGACGGTGTGGTCAACCACTACCAACTGCCCTTCGGCCTGTTGCCCGAAGAACAGATCAACAGCGCCTTGCCCCAGCAGCTGGCGCTGTCGCGGGTGCGCCGTGGCCGCCAGGTCGGCCTGATCACCGACGCGTTCGTCCTCGAGCCGTTCATCCGCGCCGTGCTGCGTGCCTGCCAGGAGCGCCACCGCCTGCCGTGCGGCAATGGCCTGGGCGAGCTGCGCTTCGAGTGCACCGATCAGCTGGCCAGGCTGGGGCTTGGCGAAGACAGCCCGGTGCGCTACTTGAGTGCCGAGCAGTCAAACAGCTCGGTGGTGGTCGCTGACCGGGTGGTGCTCAAATTGATCCGCCGGGTCAACCCAGGCATTCACCCCGAGCTTGAGATGAGCGCCTACCTGACCGCAGCGGGCTTTACCAATATTTCACCACTGCTGGCGTGGGTCAGTCGCGTGGACGAGCACGCCACCCCGCACCTGCTGATGATTGCCCAGGGCTACCTGAGCAACCAGGGCGATGCCTGGGCCTGGACCCAGAACACCCTGGAACGGGCCATCCGCGACGAAATGGAGCCGTCCAGCGCGGCCAGCGAAGCCCACACCGATGCGCTGGCCGAACTCGACGGCTTCGCTGCCTTGCTCGGCCAGCGCCTGGGCGAAATGCACCTGTTGCTGGCGGCACCGACCGAAGACACTGCCTTCCAGCCGCGCCCAAGCGATGCCCGGGACAGCGAACGCTGGAGCCGCCAGATCAGCGCCGAACTGACCCACGCCCTCGAGCTGCTGGCTCAGCACCGCGACAGCCTCGACAGTGACAGCCAGGCGCTGGTAGATGACCTGCAGCAACAGCGCGACGGCCTTGCCCAGCACATCGACAACCTCGCGCACCAAGCCCAGGGCGGCTTGCTGATGCGGGTGCACGGCGATCTGCACCTGGGCCAGGTGCTGGTGGTGCAGGGCGATGCCTACCTGATCGATTTCGAGGGTGAGCCGTCCCGCCCCGTGGAAGAGCGCCGGGCCCGGCACAGCCCCTACAAAGATGTCAGCGGCGTGCTGCGATCCTTCGACTATGCTGCTGCGATGATTCTGCGCAGCGCCTCTGCCGTGGACCTTTCCGACCCTGCACGCAAGGCGCGGCAACGGGTGGCCAGGCAGTACCTGCACCAGTCGCGGCATGCCTTTGTCGAAGCCTATGGCCTGGCCACCGCTGCCATGCCCCACGCCTGGCAACAGGCGGAAGGCGAGCGTGCCGCGCTGGAATTGTTCTGCCTGGAAAAAGCCGCGTACGAAATCACATACGAAGCTGAAAATCGACCGAATTGGCTGGCCGTGCCTTTGCATGGCTTGCATGGACTGATCAGTACCTGGGGAGAGTCATAGATGAATGCAACCACGCGTGAAAACGGCGGTCTTCGGCAACGGGACCTCGACGCCCTGGCCCGCGCCGAGCACGCCGATCCATTTGCGGTACTTGGCCCCCATGGCGATGGCGCGGGTGGGCAGTTCGTGCGCGCCTTCTTGCCCACTGCCCTGAACGTGCGCGTACTGGCGCGCGACGATGGGCGCGTACTCGCCGAAATGCGCCAGGGCAGCCTGCCGGGGCTGTTTACCGCGCACCTTGATGAGGCACAGCCGTACCAGCTGCACATTGCCTGGGCCGGCGGCGAGCAGGTGACCGAAGACCCGTACAGCTTTGGCCCGCAGTTGGGCGATATGGACCTGTACCTGTTCGCAGAGGGCAACCACCGTGACCTGTCGGGGCGCTTCGGTGCGCAGCCGATGCAGGCCGACGGCGTCGACGGCGTGTGCTTCTCGGTGTGGGCACCGAATGCCCGACGGGTGTCGGTGGTGGGTGACTTCAACAACTGGGACGGCCGCCGTCACCCCATGCGCCTGCGTCACAGTGCAGGGGTCTGGGAGCTGTTTGTGCCACGCCTTGGCGTTGGCGAAACCTACAAGTTCGAGGTGCTGGGCAAAGACGGTGTGTTGCCCTTGAAAGCCGACCCGCTGGCCCGTGCCACCGAGTTGCCGCCGAGCACGGCGTCGAAGGTGGCCAGCGCGCTCAGCCACCCCTGGCAGGACCACGACTGGATGGCGCAGCGTGCGCAACGTCACGCCTACAGCGCGCCCCTTTCGATCTATGAGTTGCATGTCGGCTCGTGGCAATGCGAGCTGGATGACTTGGGCGAAGTTGCGCGTTACTACAACTGGCGTGAGCTGGCCGAGCGCCTGGTGCCCTATGTGCAGGCCCTGGGCTTCACCCACATCGAACTGATGCCGATCATGGAGCACCCGTTCGGCGGCTCATGGGGCTACCAGCCCCTGTCGATGTTCGCGCCCACCTCACGCTACGGCAGTGCCGAAGATTTCGCCGCCTTCATCGACGCCTGCCACCAGGGCGGCATCGGTGTGATCCTCGACTGGGTGCCGGCGCATTTCCCCACCGACGAACATGGCCTGGCGCGTTTCGACGGCACCGCCTTGTACGAATACGAGAACCCGCTGGAGGGTTACCACCAGGACTGGAACACGCTGATCTACAACCTTGGGCGTAACGAAGTGCGCGGCTTCATGCTGGCCTCGGCGTTGCTCTGGCTCAAGCAGTTCCACATCGACGGCCTGCGGGTCGACGCGGTGGCATCGATGCTCTACCGCGACTACTCGCGCAAGGCCGGCGAGTGGGTGCCCAACCGCCATGGCGGGCGCGAGAACCTGGAGGCCATCGACTTCATCCGCCACCTCAATGGCGTGGCGGCGCACGAGGCTCCTGGCGCGTTGATCATCGCCGAAGAATCCACCGCCTGGCCGGGCGTCAGCCAGCCGATCCAGCAGGGCGGGCTGGGCTTTGCCTACAAGTGGAACATGGGCTGGATGCACGACACCTTGCACTACATCCAGAACGACCCGGTGCACCGCACCTATCACCACAACGAGATGAGCTTCGGGCTGATCTATGCCTACTCCGAGCATTTCATCCTGCCGATTTCCCACGACGAAGTGGTGCATGGCAAGCATTCGCTGATCGACAAGATGCCGGGCGACCGCTGGCAGAAGTTCGCCAACCTGCGTGCCTACCTGACGTTCATGTGGGCGCACCCGGGCAAGAAGCTGTTGTTCATGGGCTGCGAATTTGGCCAGTGGCGCGAGTGGAACCACGACAGCGAGCTGGACTGGTACCTGCTGCAGTACCCCGAGCACAAGGGCGTGCAGCGCTTGGTCGGCGACCTCAACCGGCTGTACCGCGAGGTGCCGGCGCTGCACGAACAGGATTGTCAGCCCCAGGGCTTCCAGTGGCTGATCGGCGACGATGCGCAAAACAGCGTGTATGCCTGGCTGCGCTGGAGCAGCAATGGCGAGCCGTTGCTGGTGGTGGCCAACTTCACCCCGGTGCCGCGTGAGGGGTATCGGATTGGCGTGCCGTTTGGCGAGCGCTGGGAAGAACTGCTGAACAGCGATGCCGAACTGTATGCAGGGTCGAATGTAGGCAACCTGGGGGCCGTGGAAAGTGATCAGGTGTCCAGCCATGGGCAGTCATTGTCGCTGGCGCTGAACCTGCCGCCGCTGGGCGTATTGATCCTCAAACCCGCCTGATCGGCCTGCCAACTCGGTTGCTGTTGTAGGAGCGGCCTTGCGTCGCGAAAGGGGTGCGTAGCAGCCCCAGCAATTTCAGCATGTACGCTGAAACCTGGGGGCTGCTACGCACCCCTTTCGCGACGCAAGGCCGCTCCTACACACAAACCGAGCTTACCGGCTACCAGCGCATCCGCACCCCAAGGCTGCCGATCAACCCATTCAGGTCATTGTCATCTACATCGCTGCTGTAGTCGGCACTCACAAACAACGCCACATTCGGCGTCACCCGGGCCACCAGCCCCAACCCCAATTCCACCGTGGTCGAATACCGCGAGCTGGAAATTTTGTCGACCTGGTCCAGCTTCACCTCGTCGGCATTGCTGAAGTCATACCAGACGTTGGTCCGCACATAGGGTTCGATGGGCATGCCACGCACCTCGTAGCGCCCGGACAACTTGGCACCGACCCGGCCGCTCCAGCTGGGCTGGCTGTCGAACGCCTGCAACGTCTCCTCCTGCACGCGACTGCCGGGGAAAAACTGCTGGTTGATCAACTGTGCCTGCGGCTCGATCACCCAACCCCCGCCCAGGCCGATCGGGTAGCCACCTTCCAGCGAGAAGGTCATGGCATGGCCGCTGTCGTCCAGGCGCTGGCCGCTCTCGCCACGGCCATTGATATCGATACGCGAGCCCATGGCCACGGCATCCAGGTGCCAGCCCCGTTCATGGGTCATGCTCCAGTACACGCCCAGGCTTTCGCCACTGAGGTTCACGGCATTGCGCTGCTTGTCGCCCAGCAGCGGGCGAATGCCATTGAAGCTGCTCTGCAGGTTGTTATGACCAACGAAGATGCCCGCCCGGTGCACATTGCCCGCCGTGGTTTCACGCATGAACAGGTCCGGACCGATCATCAGTTGCTGGCTGGGGGCCTCTAACTGGTCGGGCGGCTGTGCACCGGTGCGCGGGGCGCCAGGGAAGAATTGCGACCACTGGCTGGCGACCAGGTCGGCTACTCCCTGGCCGTGGCGCTCGGACATCTTTTCCGAGAATGCGTTGAGGGTACCGATGTTCAACCCGCTGGCGCTGACCGGGTCGAGCGATAGCTGCGGGACCGCCGTTTGTTGCAGAAAACGGGGGGAGGTCGGGTCGTCCTGCAAGTCGAATGCGAAAGTTTCCACCGGGGTTGCCAGAAGCAGCGACGTGGAAACCGCGCAGAAAATGCTGTCGAAGCGCAAGGGATTCGAGGTTCTTTTCATGGCGGATCTCCGTTGTTTTTGTGGTACAGCCCAAGGACCTGGCCTGTTGTCACGAGCTGTACGGCAAAAACAGGGGGCGACCCAAACCAGCACGCCTGCTTTCGCAAACGCGCACGAAGGCGCGAGCTAGAGGCCCGGCGCGAGATCTTTACGACTAGATACTGTTCAGCTAAGGAGAGGTCTGGGCTTGCGTCAAGAAAGCGTGAAGGATCTGTTCATGGCCTGTGATTCGGTACAAGTAGCTGATTTGTTGAGTGAAATACTCGGGTATATCGAAGTTCGCTATTTACCGCTGCTTGGCTATGAAGAATGATTGCTACAGCTTGACCTCGACGGCCAGCGGCAGATGGTCGGAGAGGTGCGTCCAAGGTTTGTGCCCCAGAATCCGCGGCGCATGGCTTTCGGCGTTGCGCAGGTAGATACGGTCCAGGCGCAGCAGCGGCATGCGCGCGGGGTAGGTGCGCGCCAAGTGCCCGTGGTGGCGCTCGAACGCTTCATGCAAGTCGTTGCGCAGGCCCAGGGTACGATTGCCGCGCAGCTTCCAGTCGTTGAAGTCGCCGGCGATGATCACCGGGGCGCCTTCCGGCAATGATTCGAGCAACCTGCGCAGCAGCTGCAACTGTTGCTGGCGGTGGCTTTCCAGTAGCGACAAGTGCACGCAGATGGCATGCACCTGGTGTGGGCCGGGCACATCGAGGATGCAATGCAACAGGCCACGGCGCTCAGGGCCGGTGATGGAGACGTCGAGGTTGCGGTGCTCGATGATCGGGTACTTCGACAGCAGGGCGTTGCCATGGTGGCCGTCGGGGTAGACCGCGTTGCGGCCGTAGGCGAAGTCGCTCCACATGCTGTCGGCGAGAAATTCGTACTGGGAGGTTTGCGGCCAACCGGGGTAGCGCGCAGCGTGGCGGTCATGGCTGCCAAGCACTTCCTGGAGGAAGACGATGTCGGCCTGGGTGCTGCGCACCGCCTCGCGCAGTTCCGGCAGGATGAAGCGCCGGTTGAAGGCGGTAAACCCCTTGTGGGTATTAACCGTGAGTACCCGCAGCCGATGCACGGCCGGGGCCTGGTTGACGGTGGCGAAACCTGCACTGCCGGCTTCGGGGTTCACAGTGCCTCCTCTGTTAAAACGTCACGCTCGGCCCTTGTAGGAGCGGCCTTGCGTCGCGAAAGGGCTGCG
>NZ_JANIAG010000110.1:0-18319 GCF_028682155.1 Pseudomonas sp. 39004 | reverse complement strand
ACGCCGACGTGCTCTACGACATGGAGCACGATGCGTTCATTCTTGTGGGCGACATCAACGAGGTCGATCCGGACTACTTCATTGCCCGCACGGGCAGCAGGGACCTGGTCCAGATCGACCCCCGCACACGGCACGTTACCGACACCATGCGCATGAACAGCCTGCGTGCACTGGGGGTAGACCTGAAGTTACCGTTCGAGCTGTCTTCGTTACCCCCTGAATCCTTGGCCCCGCTACCGAAAAAGATTGCCTGCATCTGGGTGGGAGACCAGCACATCAACGCCGACCTCATCGCCAATCTGGACCACAACGCGCAGCACCTGGCTGGCACCGGTTTCGAATTTCGGCTGTACCTTTCCAACAGCGAGCCCCAGGTCTACACCGAGAACCTGGCCCGGCTGACTGAACAAGTGCCTGGCTTGCAGGTGCTGCCATTGGAGGAACAGCCTTTTTTCGCCACATTCCGCGAGAGCAAATCTTTCCGTCAATACGAGGACGCGCTGCAAGGTAATGGCGGGGTGGGCCGCAACTATGCGTCTGCTTCCGACGTGCTGCGCTATCGGCTGCTGCACCATGAAGGCGGTTTCTACATGGATATCGATGATGTACTGCTGGCCCCCGGCACCCCACCCATGAGGGCTGATGGCACGCCCACGGGCCCGCCCGGTGAACCGATCAGCGAGGTTGAACTGGCTGCTACCCCCCAAGGGCTGGTGCTGCAGCCGCCCATGGCCAATGAGCAACTGGGCATGCGCTGCGACTTCAACAACAGCATGATTGGCAGCCATCCGGGTAACCCGACACTCGACGCCATCTCCGAATTGATGCACCAACGGTACCTGGAAAACAACGATTTCTACTGGAGCAAACCCAACTTCAAGCAGGACCCTGCCGCGTTCGACCGCTACTGCAAACGGCTGAGCTACCTGACGGGGCCAAGGCTGCTGACCGATGTGATCGACAGTCGACTGCCCGAGTTGTACCAACTGCGGCAGCTGCTAAACCTTGCCAATCTGCCAAAGCTGAAACTGGCGCAATTCGTCGACGTGGACGGCGCTTACCAAGACCTGCTCAAAATGACGCCATTGAACCGCTTCGCCAAGGTCGGTGCTACTCACTCCTGGTACACCACCTGAATGCCATGCGCCAGGAGCACCGGGCAGGTTATCCGTAAGCGGTGCGCCTGCCTCACGGCGTCTGGCGCAGCACTATCTAACACCTGCATGAACAACCCTTGGTCATCCTGCGCTTCTCATCTACCCCAGGAGCACCGCATGCACGCCATCCCTCCTTGCAACCTCGGCATGGTACGCCAGGCACTGCAGGACTTCCCTCGCCCCGACACCCTGGCCATGGAGCTGCTGACCACCTGGCTGGGCCAACGCGACATCACGGATTCGCCGCTACTGATCGACGTGGTGACCCTTCACTACCAGGCCGCGCCTCTTACCGAGGGCGACGAGACCCTTGCCAACCCTGCGGTGATTAGCCAAAGAATGAACCTGGTCGAAGCATTGCTGGCCAACTGGCAAGGCGAACCCGCGACTGGCTATGGCGGCTTTCATTACGACGACTGGGCTGGGCTCGAGCCCGCCGGGCAAGTGTCCTTGGTCAAGCGTCTGGCACCGCTGAGCATTTTCTCCAATGCCTCGCCCTATCTTGTTTTCAACGGCCTGTACCGACGCATGGAGCCCAGCCGCTACGCACCGGACAACCGCCTGCCGATCCGTGCCGAAGCATTCCAGAGTTACCTGTGGAGCCTGCATTTTCACAACAGTTACAAAACCTGCCTGGATGACTTCTGGGCCAAACGTAAGGAGCAATATCGACGGGCCATCAAGATTGCCTTCATCGCCGCCTGCAACAAGCAAGTGCTGGACAACAGCCTGTCCAGCGCAGCACGCAAGCTGATATGGGAAGCAGCAGGGCTGCTGGCAGAAAAGAACCACCACGCTAGCATGCTCAATATCTATGGTTATCTCTCCACCAGCATCGTGCAGCTCCAACACACAAGCCTGCCGTTGGTCGTACTGTACATCCCAGGCAATGCATCGCCGCTGCACGAATTCGCCGACCAGCAGACGATGAAGAGCTGGCTGGCCAGGCAATGCCAAAGCCCCCCTACGCGCGATGCGCTGATGGCCTGTTTTGCCCGTACCGACTGGCCCGACGGCCTCGAATTCAGCGGCCTGCGCACCGCACTGCAGGGCCTTGGGCTGTACCCCAAGGCGCACCGCCTGAGCAATGATCATCCAGGTTTTGCCACCAGCGGCTTCTGGGATCCGCAACACGTCATCAGTTATCGTCCGGACAAATACGACAGCACCATCACAGGCGAGCTGTTCGAGTACCTGACGCTGATGCAGATGCGCCGCTCCTACACCGATGCCGACAACCAGATCACCAGCAACAATGCCATCGACAAGGCCAGGTGGGCCAGCTACCTCACCCTTGCCACCCACTTGCTACTGCCCCTGGTGGTGGTGCTCCCCGAGCTGACGCCGCTGTTGGTGGTTGGCGGCCTCACACAATTTGGCCTTGGCCTGGATGCCACCCTGCATGGCAAGACCCTGGAGGCAAAGGCGCAAGGCGTGGCGGATCAAACGTACGGCCTGTTGAACGCAGTGCCCGTCGGGGGGGATGGGGTCGTCAGATTCGCCGAGCTGTTCCGCTCTACCCGCCCCGGTTTCTTGCGCCCCGAACGCTTGGTCAACTTGCTCAACGACCGCCAGGGCGTGACGCCCGTGCTGGAGAGCCTGGAGCTGGAGCCAGCCGAACTGGCCTTCCGCGAGCAAGCCGTCATCTCGCCGACGCCGGACGCCGCGGTGGTGACCACGGTCGACGAAAAGCTGCAACACCATTTCATCGCCAGGCTTGATACGCCACGGGGCATCGTCAATGAATGGGTCGAATATGAGTTCGTCAGCGACAGTTTCATCCGCACGCGGGATACGCAAATGGTCAGCCCACCCCGGTGGGTGCGCGCCGCCGAAGGTGACGCTGCCCTGGTGCGCTCCCTGCAGCCGCGCAGGGCCACCCACCCCCAACGAATGGCGACGCTGCGCACCTTGGGTATCGATCTTGAGCTGCCGATCGACTACGAACCTTACGCTGCACTACAGCGTTCGGCGATTCCCAAGGTAGTCACTAGTGTCTGGCTGGGTGACAAGGTCCTGCAAGGCGAATTCCTCGAGGCGCTGGTGCATAACGCGCAGGTGATAGGCAACAGCGATTATCAATTCCGGATCCTGTTGTCGCGACAGAACGAAGTGGCCTACCTGCAGAATCTTGGAACGCTGCGCGCACGAGCCGAAAATGCCATGCTCATGCCGCTCGAAGACCAAGGGTTTTACCAGGATTTCAGCCAGTCGCCCTATTTCCCGCAGTACCGCGCCGCGATCGAGGGCAATCATGGCCAGGGGAGCAACTTTGCTTCGGCCTGCGACATCCTGCGCTACCGACTGCTCGAACACTACGGCGGCCTGTATCTGGATGCCGATGACCGCCTGCTGGCCGCCAGCAGCGTGGCGGATACAGCGCCGCTGGCCAGGCTGGAATTGCAGACCACCACGGATGGGCTGTTGTTGTCACCGCCGGTTTCCAATGACCCATTGGGCATGTACATCCAGTTCAACAGCAGCATCATTGGTAGCCACCCAGGCAACCCAACACTGGATGCGATATCGGACGAAATCGTGCGCCGCTATCAGCTGGAACCCGACTTCTACAACAGCCGCCCAGACCCACGCCAGGCGCCGCTGCCCTTTCAGGCCTACGCGCGGCGGCTCAACCTGTTGACAGGCCCAGGTGTGCTCAACCATGTGATCGACGAGCGCCTGCCCTGGCTCAAGCAACTGCGCGAACTCTGCACCCTGCTGGTGTCGCCGCTGTACGACCTGCATGCGACCCTTGAGTTGAGTAACTTGCATCGGGTCATCCGTGACCAGATACCGCTGGACCAGATAGCCAAAATGGGTCACGCCCATAGCTGGCTAGCCCCGTGAACCTCCCTTGAGCAAGGCGGTGAAGCGCTGCATCACTCGCTGCGGTGCAGCTTGCTCATCAACTCCGCCTCGGCCCGGGTCAGGCCGCAGGTTTCGGTCAGTTCCGACACGCTCGCGCCCATGCCGACCAGCTTGGCCGCCTGGCTGAAGGTGACGCTGCTGGGGTCGCGCTGTTCCAGCCGCTCCAGCCGGTCAGGCAGGGTGGCCAAGGTTTCGCGCAGGTCATGGATGGCCTCCCCCATGCGCACCGTACCATTCTGGTAGTCGTCCAGGCGCTTGCTCAGGTCTTTGATGCGTTGATCGCGCAGGGCATCGCCCTCGGCCTGTTGCGCGGCCAGCTCGCGCTGGCGCTTGCTGTGGTTGAGGAACATCCACAAGCTCAGCGCCCACAGCAGCGCCAGGAAGATGACAGCAACCTCGAAGATCAACTCAGATGTTCTCAAGCTCGGACCACTCTTCCTCGGTCATCATCTTGTCCAGCTCGACCAGGATCAGCAGTTCGCCGTTCTTGTTGCACACGCCCTGGATGAACTTGGCCGACTCTTCGTTACCCACGTTCGGCGCCGTCTCGATCTCGGACTGACGCAGGTAGACTACCTCGGCGACGCTGTCGACCAGGATGCCGACCACTTGCTTGTCCGCCTCGATGATGACGATACGGGTGTTGTCGGTCACCTCGGTCGGCATCAGGCCAAAACGCTGACGGGTGTCGATCACCGTCACCACGTTGCCGCGCAGGTTGATGATGCCCAGCACGTAGCTCGGTGCGCCCGGTACCGGGGCGATCTCGGTGTAGCGCAGCACTTCCTGCACCTGCATGACATTGATCCCGTAGGATTCATTGTCCAGACGGAAGGTTACCCACTGCAGAATCGGATCTTCGGAACCTTGTGCAGACGACTTTTTCATTCCCCTACCCCTTAAAGTCCGCCATAGGCGGTGTGTGCGGTGTCATTTGTGTTTGGCGTGCATCTGCTTGACCGCGCCACTGGCGATCAGCTCGGCCAGTTCGGCGACGTCGAGCAGGGCACACATGTGTTCGATCACCGTGCCGGCCAGCCACGGGCGTTGGCCACGCTGGCTGCGCCACTTGATCTCGGACGGGTCCAGGCGCAACGAGCGGCTGACCTGGTGCACGGCCAGCCCCCATTCGTAGCCCTGCACGGAAATCACATACTGCAGGCCCTGGCGGAAGTCGTCACGGTAGCGGTCGGGCATCACCCAGCGCGCGGTGTCGAGGACTTTGAGGTTGCCGGCCTGGCAGGTCAGGATGCCGAGAAACCAGTCAGGTTGGCCGAACAGCGGCGTCAGTTCCTGGCCGGCCAGGTTGTAGATCGAGCCCAGGCATACCAAGGGCACCGCCAGGGTCAAGCCGGCGACATCGAACAGCAGGCACTCGAACGGCTCCGCAGCCCAGGCCGGGCGGCCGTCGATACTTGCCGGGGGCACCGGCAGGTTCGGCGCGGGCAGGTGCACATCCACCAACGGCACTGCCGGTTCCACGGTCTGTTCTTCGGTCAGGACCGGGATGCTGGCCTCGGCCAGCACTTCGCTCTCGACTACCGTGACCACCGGTTCTTCCACCGGCAGCACGCTGGGCAACACCTTCAGCCGCGGCTCGGCAAAGGGCCGCGGCGCGACAGCGGCGGGCTGGGCGGGCTGGCGTGCTTCAGGTGCCTGTTCCTCGCGCACCGCATCGGCGACGTCTGCCGGCGGCTCGATCAGCTCGTCGGCCTCGGTGGCCTCCTGCAACAGGCCATCGAGGTAGGATTGCAGGGCCATCTGCGGCCGCGTGCCGGTTTGCCGGGTCTGGGTCATCAGGCCACCTGCACTGCGTTTTTGTAAGTGAGCAAGTGCTTGAGCAGCGCCCGGTAGGCAATCAGGCCACGGCTCTTGCCATCGAACTGCGACGGCGTGACGCCCTTGCGGCTGGCATCGCGCAAGCGGGTATCGACCGGGATGTAACCCTGCCAGACATTCTGCTCATAGGTGTCGCGCAACAGTTTGAGCGTGCCCAGGGAAGCCTGGGTACGGCGGTCGAACAGGGTCGGCACGATCTGGTAAGGCAAGGCCTGTTTACGCGAACGGTTGACCATGGCCAAGGTCCCGACCATGCGCTCCAGGCCCTTCACCGCCAGGAACTCGGTCTGTACCGGGATCACCAGCTGCTGGCTCGCGGCCAGGGCATTGACCATCAGCACGCCCAGCAAGGGCGGGCTGTCGATCAAGGCGAAGTCGAAGTCCTGCCACAACTGCGCCAGACTCTTGGCGATCACCAGGCCCAGGCCGTTCTTGCCCGGCGACTGGCGCTCCAGCACCGCCAGCGCGGTGCTCGAAGGCAGCAGCGAGATACGCTCATCGCTGGTCGGCAGCAGCAGCTGCCCAGGCAAACCCTCGGGCACGCTGCCCTGGTGCAGGAACAGGTCATAGCAGCTGTGCTCCAGCGCATCGGGGTTGTGCCCGAAGTAACTGGTCATCGAACCGTGCGGGTCGAGGTCGACGACGACCACGCGCTTGCCCGCCTCAGCCAGCAGCCCAGCCAGGGCGATGGTCGTGGTGGTCTTGCCGACACCACCTTTTTGATTGGCTACTGCCCAGACTCTCATCGTTCGTTGCTTCCTCCCGGTGTGGCCGCCTGCCCTGCCGGGAACGGTATGGTATTCGGTGACGGAGAATTGACGAGTTACTGCCCCGCCGCCATTGCTGGCGTAGCCGGTGCACTTTGTGTGCCAGCCCGGCGCAACGCAGCATCGGGCGTGGCATTGGCGCTGCCAGAGCCGGTCAGGCTGCGGCGCACTTCGAGGTTACGGGAAATCACCAGTACCACGCGGCGGTTGCGGGCACGGCCTTCGGCGCTGTCGTTGCTGGCGACGGGCTGGTACTCGCCATAGCCCACCGATGCCATGCGCGCCGGGTTCACCCCTTCCATGGCCAGCAAGCGGACGATGCTGGCCGCCCGTGCCGAGGACAACTCCCAGTTGGTCGGGTACTGCGCGGTGCGAATCGGCAGGTTGTCGGTAAAGCCTTCGACATGCACCGGGTTGGCGAACGGCTCGAGAATGTTAGCCACCTTCTCGATGATCGCGAACGCCTTGTCGCTGGGCATGGCATCGCCGCTGCCGAACAGCAGCGAGGAGTTGAGCTCGATTTCGATCCACAGCTCATTGCCGCGCACGGTCATCTGGTCGGTCTTGATCAGGTCGCCAAAGGCGTCGCGCACATCGTCACTGATGGTCTTCAGCGGGTCGACATTGGTTTGCGCAAGGCCCGCCTCGGTCTGCTCGCTTTCCCTCACCAAGGGCTCGGCCGGGCGCACGCTCAGGGGTTGCTCATCCCCGATCGGGATTGGTTTCATGCTCCGTTCAGGGTCGTTGAACACCCCGATCAAGGCCTGCGAGATGACCTTGTACTTGCCCTCGTTGATCGAGGAAATCGAGTACATGACCACGAAAAACGCGAACAGCAAGGTAATGAAGTCGGCGTACGACACCAGCCAGCGTTCGTGATTCTCGTGTTCCTCGGTATGACGACGGCGACGCATGGGTTACTCCATGAAGCCTTGCAGCTTCAGTTCGATCGAGCGCGGATTCTCACCCTCGGCAATCGACAACAGGCCTTCGAGCAGCATCTCGCGGTAGCGCGACTGGCGCATGACGATGGCCTTGAGCTTGTTGGCAATCGGCAACAGGATCAGGTTGGCGCTGGCCACACCGTAGATGGTGGCGACGAACGCCACGGCGATGCCGTTACCCAGCTGCGACGGGTCGGCCAGGTTGCCCATGACGTGGATCAGGCCCATGACCGCACCGATGATACCGATGGTTGGCGCATAGCCGCCCATGCTCTCGAACACCTTGGCAGCCTGGATGTCACGGCCCTCCTGGGTCAGGAAGTCGACTTCAAGGATGCTGCGGATGGCTTCGGGCTCGGCGCCGTCGACCAACAGCTGCAGGCCCTTGCGCGCATACGGGTCAGGTTCGGCATCGGCCACCCCTTCCAGGCCCAGCAGGCCTTCCTTGCGCGCCGTCAGGCTCCAGTTGACCACCCGGTCGATACCACCGGCCAGGTCGACGCGCGGTGGAAAGAGGATCCAGCGCAGGATCTGCAAGGCCCGTTTGAAAGCCGGCAATGGCGACTGCAGCAAGGCCGCCGCCAAGGTACCGCCCAACACGATCAAGCCCGCCGGGCCGTTGAGCAGCGCGCCGACATGCCCGCCTTCGAGGAAGTTGCCGCCGACAATCGCGACGAACGCCAGGATCAGGCCAATCAGGCTTAGCACGTCCATCAGACGCAGGCCTCGACCAGGTGCTTGCCGATTTCGTCCAGGCTGTACACCGCGTCGGCCAGGTTGGCCTTGACGATGGCCATGGGCATGCCATAGATCACGCAGCTGGCTTCATCCTGGGCCCACACGGTACTGCCACCCTGCTTGAGCAGGCGCGCGCCTTCACGGCCATCGGCGCCCATGCCGGTCAGCACCACCGACAGCACCTTGTCGCCGTACGACTTGGCCGCCGAGCCGAAGGTGATGTCCACGCACGGTTTGTAGTTCAGGCGCTCGTCGCCGGGCAGGATCTTCACCGTGCCGCGGCCATCGATCATCATCTGCTTGCCACCTGGGGCCAGCAGCGCCAGGCCTGGGCGCAGCACGTCACCGTCCTCGGCTTCCTTCACGCTGATCTTGCACAGCTTGTCCAGGCGCTCGGCAAAGGCCTTGGTGAAGGCCGCCGGCATGTGCTGGATCAGCACGATGGGCGCCGGGAAGTTGCCAGGCAGTTGCGTCAGTACCCGCTGCAGCGCCACCGGGCCGCCCGTGGAGGTACCGATGGCCACCAGCTTGTAGGGTTTGCGCTTGGGTGCCGGGGCATGTGCCGCTGGCGCTGCCGCCGCACGCACCGGCGCGGCAGTGCGCACCGGTGCGGGGCTGGCGAAGCTGCTGGTTGGCGCAGCGCTGCTGGCGGCCGGTGCGGCGGCTGGCGCGGGGCTGTAGCTGCCGAAACGGCGGTTGCTGCGCGACAGGGTGTGCACCTTCTCGCACAGCAGTTGCTTGACCTTCTCCGGGTTGCGCGAGATGTCCTCGAAGTTCTTCGGCAGGTAATCCACCGCACCGGCATCCAGTGCGTCCAGGGTCACCCGGGCGCCTTCGTGGGTCAGCGAAGAGAACATCAGTACCGGCGTCGGGCAGCGCTGCATGATGTGCCGCACCGCCGTGATGCCGTCCATCATGGGCATCTCGTAGTCCATGGTGATGACATCGGGCTTGAGCGCCAGCGCCTGGTCGATTGCTTCCTTGCCATTGGTCGCGGTACCCACTACCTGGATCGTCGGGTCCGCCGAGAGGATTTCCGAGACGCGGCGGCGGAAGAAACCGGAATCATCCACCACCAGGACCTTGACTGCCATAAACACTCCATTAGGCGGCGCAACCCGCCAGGGTGCGCCACCGAAATCAAATACGCCGCGCGGCGTAACGCTTGAGCATGCTCGGGACGTCGAGGATCAACGCGATGCGACCGTCGCCGGTGATAGTGGCCCCGGACATGCCCGGCGTGCCCTGCAGCATCTTGCCCAGCGGCTTGATTACCACTTCTTCCTGGCCCACCAGTTGATCGACGACAAAGCCAATGCGTTGGGTACCGACCGAGAGGATCACCACGTGGCCCTCATGCTGCTCTTCGTGCACCTGGCCCTGCACCAGCCAGCGCTTGAGGTAGAACAGCGGCAGCGCCTTGTCGCGCACGATCACCACTTCCTGGCCATCGACCACATTGGTGCGCGACAGGTCGAGGTGGAAGATCTCGTTGACGTTGACCAGCGGGAAGGCGAAGGCCTGGTTGGCCAGCATCACCATCAGGGTCGGCATGATCGCCAGGGTCAGCGGCACCTTGATGACGATCTTCGAGCCCTGGCCCTTGGCCGAGTAGATGTTGATCGAGCCATTGAGCTGGGAAATCTTGGTCTTCACCACGTCCATGCCGACACCACGGCCGGACACGTCGGAGATCTCGGTCTTGGTCGAGAAGCCCGGGGCGAAGATCAGGTTGTAGCAGTCCGACTCGCTCAGACGCTCGGCGGCGTCCTTGTCCATCAGGCCCTTCTCCACCGCCTTGGCGCGCAAGATGTTGGGGTCCATGCCCTTGCCGTCATCGGAGATCGACAGCAGGATATGGTCGCCTTCCTGCTCGGCCGACAACACCACCCGGCCGGTCCGCGCTTTGCCGGACGCTTCACGCTCGTCGGGCATTTCCACGCCATGGTCGACCGCATTGCGCACCAAGTGCACCAACGGGTCGGCCAGGGCCTCGACGAGGTTCTTGTCGAGGTCGGTCTCTTCACCGACCAGCTCCAGGTTGATCTCTTTCTTGAGCTGGCGGGCCAGGTCGCGAACCAGGCGCGGGAAGCGGCCGAAGACTTTCTTGATCGGCTGCATGCGGGTCTTCATGACTGCGGTCTGCAGGTCGGCGGTGACCACGTCGAGGTTCGACACGGCCTTGGACATGGCCTCGTCGCCGCTGTTCAGGCCCAGGCGCACCAGGCGGTTACGCACCAGCACCAGTTCGCCGACCATGTTCATGATCTCGTCCAGGCGCGCGGTGTCGACGCGCACGGTGGTTTCTGCCTCGCTGACGGCATGCTTTTCTGCCGCAGGGGCCGGCGCCCGTGGTGCAGGCGCAGGCTTGCTGACAGGCGCCGGTGCGGGCTTGGCCACTGGCTTGCTTTCGACCTTGGCAGCGACAGTTGCTTCGACCGCGACGGCGTCGCCAGAGAACTTGCCCTTGCCGTGCAACTGGTCGAGCAAGGCTTCGAATTCGTGCTCGCTGATAGCGTCACTGGCCGTGGCGGCCGGTGCAGTGCTCACGGGCGCAACTGCAGCGGCGGCGGGCAAGGCATCGGCCTGGAAGGTGCCCTTGCCATGCAGCTGATCGAGCAGCGACTCGAATTCTTCATCGGTGATTTCATCGCTGACCGGCACGGGGGCGCTGGCCACCGGCTCAGCGACGACTTCGGCGCTGAACTGGCCTTTGCCATGCAACTGGTCGAGCAGCGATTCGAACTCGGCGTCGGTGATCTCGTCACTGGCGCCGCTGACGCTCTCGCCTTGCAGCTGCTCATCGGCAGCGGCCTGAGCCTTGACCGCGTCAAGCGAGTCGAGCAACTGCTCGAATTCGCTGTCGGTGATGTCCGGCTCTTCGGCAGGCGCTGCGGCCAGCGGTTCAGCGGCCGCAGGCTCGGCAGCGGCGACTTCGTCAGCAGCGGCAGGCTCGGCCAGGCGCGACAACGCGGCCAGCAGCTCCGGGGTGGCCGGGATGACTTCGCTGCGCTCGCGGACCTGGCCAAACATGTTGTTGACCGTGTCCAGCGCTTCGAGCACCACGTCCATCAACTCGGCGTCGACCCGGCGCTCACCTTTGCGCAGGATGTCGAACACGTTCTCGGCGATATGGCAGCACTCCACCAGCTCGTTGAGCTGGAGGAAGCCGGCGCCCCCTTTTACAGTGTGGAAACCGCGAAAAATGGCATTGAGCAGGTCGGCATCATCCGGTCGGCTTTCCAGCTCGACCAATTGCTCGGACAGTTGCTCAAGAATTTCGCCGGCTTCTACCAGGAAATCCTGAAGGATTTCTTCATCGGCGCCGAAGCTCATTAAACGTGCTCCTTAAAAACCCAGACTGGACAGCAGATCATCGACATCGTCCTGACCGGACACGACGTCTTCACGCTTATCGGCATGAATCTGCGGACCTTCACCCCGAGTCGGATGTTTTTCTTGATCTTTTTCAGCGCGAAGCTGCTGGTGGTCATGTTCGATGCCGGCAAAACGGTCGACCTGACTGGCCATCAGCACGAGCTTGAGCAGGTTGCTTTCCACTTCGGTGACCAACGCGGTGACCCGCTTGATCACCTGGCCGGTCAGGTCTTGGTAGTCCTGAGCCAGCAGAATGTCGTTGAGATGGCCGGAAACCTTGCGATTGCCTGCGGCGCTGTGCGTCAGGAAACTGTCGACACGTTTGACCAGGTCACGGAATTCTGGCGCAGCGACTTCGCGGCGCATGAAGCGCTGCCAGTCGACGCTCAGGGCCTTGGCCTCACCTGCCAGGTCGTTGAGCACCGGCGTGCTTTCCTCGACCAGGTCCATGGTGCGGTTGGCCGCACCCTCGGTCAGCTTGACCACATAGGACAGGCGCTCGGTGGCGTCGGTGATCTGCGAGACTTCCTCGGCCTGCGGCATGTTCGGGTCGATCTGGAAGCTGACGATGGCGCTGTGCAGCTCTCGGGTCAGCTTGCCGACTTCCTGGTACAGGCCACGGTCGCGGGTCTGGTTCAGCTGATGAATCAGCTGCACCGCCTCGCCGAAGCGACCACGCTCCAGGCTCTCGACCAATTCCTGGGCATGTTTCTTCAGGGTCGTTTCGAACTCCCCCAAAGACGTTTGTGATGAATCCATGGCGCGCCCCCTGACGTGACTCAGCCGTTGACGCGTTCGAAGATCTTCTCGATCTTTTCTTTGAGCACCTGAGCGGTGAACGGCTTGACCACGTAACCATTGACGCCGGCCTGGGCCGCTTCGATGATCTGGTCACGCTTGGCTTCGGCGGTCACCATCAGTACCGGCATGGTTTTCAGCTTCTCGCTGGCGCGGACTTTACGCAGCAGGTCGATACCGGACATGCCCGGCATGTTCCAGTCGGTCACTAGGAAGTCGTAGTGGCCGTTTTCCAGCATCGGCAACGCCGTGGTGCCGTCATCGGCTTCGTCGGTGTTGGTGAAGCCCAGATCACGTAGCAGGTTCTTGATGATCCGCCGCATCGTCGAAAAGTCGTCAACGATGAGGATTTTCATGTTCTTGTCCAATTAGACCTCCAAGCAGTCTCAAACGCGCTCGGCCCCCGAGCACGCATTCATTCAATTCGGCACAACGTGAAACGGCTGCAGCGTCTTCAACGGCGAACGGTTGGCACTCAGCGCGCCCGCCATTCACCCAGACGGCTGCGCAAACGTGCGGCGCACTGGCTGTGCAGCTGGCTTACGCGCGACTCGCTGACCCCCAGCACCTCACCGATTTCCTTGAGGTTCAGCTCTTCGTCGTAGTACAGCGCCAGCACCAGCCGCTCGCGCTCTGGCAGGTTGGCGATGGCATCGGTCAGGGCAGCCTGGAAGCGCTCGTCTTCAAGGTCGCGCGACGGCTCGACCTGGCCACTGGCGCCGTCCTCGTGCAGCCCTTCGTGCTCGCCGTCCTGCAACAGGTCGTCGAAGCTGAACAGCCGGCTGCCCAAGGTATCGTTCAAAATCCCGTAGTAATCGTCGAGACTCAATTGGAGTTCGGCCGCAACCTCGTGATCTTTAGCGTCGCGACCGGTTCTTGCTTCAACAGCGCGCATTGCGTCACTGACCATGCGTGTGTTGCGGTGTACCGAACGCGGAGCCCAATCGCCTTTGCGGACCTCATCGAGCATCGCGCCGCGGATGCGGATACCGGCGTAGGTTTCGAAGCTGGCGCCCTTGCTGGCGTCGTACTTGTTGGCCACTTCCAGCAGGCCGATCATGCCGGCCTGGATCAGGTCTTCGACCTGGACGTTGGCCGGCAGCCGCGCCAGCAGGTGATAGGCAATGCGCTTGACCAGCGGGGCGTAGCGTTCGATCAGCTCGTACTGGGCGTCTTTCGACGCCCTGCTGTACATCTTGAAGCCGCTCGCACTCATAGCACCGGTCCTGCGCTGGTGGGCTGCACCAGACGCTCGACGAAGAACTCCAGGTGCCCGCGCGGGTTGGCCGGCAACGGCCAGCTGTCGACCTTCTGCGCAATGGCCTTGAAGGCCAGCGCGCACTTGGAGCGCGGGAACGCTTCGTACACCGCGCGCTGCTTCTGCACCGCCTTGCGCACGCACTCGTCGTACGGCACGGCGCCGACATACTGCAAGGCCACGTCGAGGAAGCGGTCGGTGACCTTGGTCAACTTGGCGAACAGGTTGCGCCCTTCCTGCGGGCTCTGGGCCATGTTGGCCAGCACGCGGAAGCGGTTCATGCCGTAATCGCGGTTGAGCAGCTTGATCAGCGCATAGGCGTCGGTGATCGAGGTGGGCTCGTCGCAGACCACCAGCAGCACTTCCTGGGCCGCGCGAACGAAGCTGACCACCGAGTCACCAATACCTGCAGCGGTGTCGATCACCAGCACGTCGAGGTTGTCGCCGACATCGCTGAAAGCCTGGATCAGGCCGGCGTGCTGGGCCGGCGCCAGGTGCACCATGCTCTGGGTGCCGGAGGCCGCCGGTACGATGCGCACACCGCCCGGCCCCTGCAGCATCACATCGCGCAGCTCGCAGCGCCCTTCGATGACATCGGCCAGGGTGCGTTTGGGGGTAAGCCCAAGCAATACGTCGACATTGGCCAGGCCCAGGTCGGCGTCCAGCAACATGACCCTGCGGCCAAGCTCGGCCAGCGCCAGAGACAGGTTCACTGAAACGTTAGTTTTGCCGACGCCACCTTTGCCACCGGTCACGGCGATCACCTGTACGGGATGCATGCTACCCATGTCTGTTCTTTACCTTGTCTCGCTGGGACTCAGGCCACACGTGAGGCAATTCTGCGTGCCCCTTGGCATAGCTACTTTGCACACGCTTCATCATCAACCCGCTCGCCGTGGGTTGTGGTAGAGATCAGCGAACATGTCGGCCATGGCCTCTTCGCTGGGCTCATCCTGCTGTTGCACATTGACCGCGCGCGTTACCAGTTGGTGCGCCCGTGGCAAGTGCAAATCGTCAGGAATACGTGGCCCATCGGTCAGGTAGGCCACCGGCAATTCATGACTGATGGCAAGGCTCAGCACATCGCCGAGGCTTGCCGTTTCATCGAGTTTGGTCAGGATGCAACCGGCCAGGCCACACCGCTTGTAGCTGTGGTAGGCGGCGGTCAGCACCTGCTTCTGGCTGGTGGTTGCCAGCACCAGGTAGTTCTTCGAGGCGATGCCCCGGCTCGCCAGGGTTTCGAGCTGCATGCGCAGGGCCGGATCGCTGGCCTGCAGGCCGGCGGTATCGATCAGCACCACGCGCTTGCGCAGCAGCGGCTCCAGCGCCTGGGCCAGCGACTGGCCCGGGTCGACGTAGGTCACCGGCACGTTGAGGATACGCCCCAGGGTCTTGAGCTGCTCCTGGGCACCGATGCGGAAGCTGTCCATGCTCACCAGCGCCAGCTGCGGGGCGCCGTACTTGAGCACGTAACGCGCAGCCAGCTTGGCCAGGGTGGTGGTCTTGCCCATGCCGGCCGGGCCGACCATGGCGATCACACCGCCCTCTTCGATCGGCTCGACCTCGGGAATCTCGATCATCCGCGCCAGGTGCGCCAGCAGCATGCGCCAGGCCTGGCGCGGCTCTTCGATCTCGGTGGTGAGTTCGAGCAGCTCGCGGGCAATCGGGCCGGACAGGCCGATGCGCTGCAGGCGGCGCCAGAGGTTGGCCTGCTGGGGCTTGCTGCCTTGCAACTGGCTCCAGGCCAGCGAGCCGAGTTGCACTTCCAGCAGCTCGCGCAGGCCCGACAGCTCCGAGCGCATGGCATCGAACAGCCGTGGGTCGACCGGGGCCGGGGTGGGCGCTGCGGTAGGCGCCGGCGCATCCACGTGCGGCTCGATCAACGGTTCCGAGGCGGTCAGCGACTGCCCGGCGAACAATTGGCGGTTGTTGTCGCTGCTGTCGCTGCGCTGGTCCAGTTCGGCCTGGGCCGTGGCGATGCGCGTGTGGGTCTTGCGCAGCTCTTCTTCAAGCTCGGCGTTGGGTACGCGCGGGGCCAGTGCGGACAGCTTGTAGTCCAGCGCCGCCGTCAATTCGACACCACCGGCAATGCGGCGGTTACCGATGATGGCGGCATCGGAGCCAAGCTCATCCCGGACCAGCTTCATGGCCTGACGCATATCGGCGGCGAAAAATCGCTTAACTTGCATTATCCACTACCTCAGCCGTTAGGGCCCACGGTGGCAACGATGGTGACTTGCTTGTTGTCAGGTATTTCCTGATACGCCAGAACATGCAAATTCGGTACAGCCAGGCGACCGAAGCGCGACAGCATGGCGCGGATCGGGCCGGCGACCAGAAGAATGGCCGGCTGGCCCTGCATCTCTTGGCGCTGGGCCGCGTCAATCAGCGAACGCTGCAGCTTTTCGGCCATGCTCGGCTCCAGAAGAACACCGTCTTCCTGACCCTGCCCGGCCCTTTGCAGACTATTGAGCAAAATCTGTTCCAACCTTGGCTCCAGGGTGATCACCGGCAGCTCCGACTCAACGCCGACAATGCTTTGCACGATGGCGCGACACAATCCGACGCGCACCGCCGCGACCAGCGCGGCGGTATCTTGACTCTTGCCGGCGTTGTTGGCGATAGCCTCGGCGATGCTGCGGATATCGCGCACCGGCACCTGCTCGGACAACAACGCTTGCAAGACCTTGAGCAAGCCCGACAAGGAAATGACACCCGGCACCAGCTCTTCTGCAAGTTTAGGCGAAGCCTTGCCCAGCACCTGCAGCAGTTGCTGGACCTCTTCGTGGCCGATCAGCTCGTGACAGTGCTTTTGCAGGATCTGGTTGAGGTGGGTGGCCACCACGGTACTGGCGTCCACCACGGTGTAGCCCAGCGACTGCGCCTGGGAGCGCTGGCCAACGTCGATCCACACCGCCTCCAGGCCAAACGCCGGGTCGCGCGCGGCAATGCCGTTGAGGGTGCCAAATACCTGGCCTGGATTGATCGCCAACTCGCGGTCCGGGTAGATTTCCGCTTCGGCCAGAATCACCCCCATCAAGGTCAGGCGGTAGGCACTGGGCTGCAGGTCGAGGTTGTCGCGAATGTGCACGGTGGGCATGAGGAAGCCCAGGTCCTGGGACAGCTTCTTGCGCACGCCCTTGATCCGCGCCAGCAACTGGCCACCTTGGTTACGGTCGACCAGCGGGATCAGCCGATAGCCCACTTCCAGGCCGATCATGTCGATCGGGGTAACGTCGTCCCAGCCCAGCTCCTTGGTCTCCAGCGCACGCTGCGGCGAGGGCAGCAGGTCCTGCTGGCGCTGCACCTCTGCCTGGGCCTTGGCCTTGACCTGCTGCTGTTTCTTCCACACCAGGTAGGCGCCGCCGCAGGCCATCAGGCCGAGACTGAGGAAGGCCACGTGCGGCATGCCCGGCACCAGGCCCATGACGATCATCAGGCCGCCGGACACCGCCAGCGCCTTGGGCGAATCGAACATCTGCCGGTTGATCAGCTTGCCCATGTCTTCCGAGCCCGAGGCGCGGGTGACCATGATGGCCGCGGCGGTGGACAACAGCAGTGATGGCAATTGCGCCACCAAACCGTCACCGATGGTCAGCAGGGCGTACACCTTGCCGGCTTCGCTGAACGGCATGCCATGCTGGAGCATGCCGATGAGCATGCCGCCGATGAGGTTGATGAACAGGATCAACAGGCCGGCGATAGCATCGCCGCGCACGAACTTGCTGGCACCGTCCATCGAGCCGTAGAACTCGGCCTCCTGGGCCACCTCGGTACGGCGCGCCTTGGCCTGGGCCTGGTCGATCAGGCCGGCGTTGAGGTCGGCGTCGATGGCCATCTGTTTGCCCGGCATCGCATCGAGGGTAAAGCGTGCACTCACCTCGGAAATACGCCCGGCGCCCTTGGTGACCACCACGAAGTTGATGATCATGAGGATGGCGAACACCACCGCACCGACCACGTAATTGCCGCCGATGACCACTTCACCGAAGGCCTGGATCACCTTGCCTGCGGCGCCATGGCCCTCCTGGCCGTGGAGCATGACCACCCGGGTGGACGCCACGTTCAGCGCCAGGCGCAGCAAGGTCGCCACCAGCAGGATGGTGGGGAATGCGGCGAAGTCGAGCGGGCGCAGGGCGTACACGCAGACCAGCAGTACCACGATCGACAGGGCGATGTTGAAGGTGAAGAACACGTCGAGCAAGAACGGCGGTATTGGCAACATCATCATTGCCAACATCACCAGCAGCAACAGCGGCACGCCCAGGTTGCCCCGGCCGAGACCGGCCAGGTTGTGGCGGGCGTTGCTGATTAACTGAGTGCGATCCACCGCGAGTCCTCTTGATGCAAAACTTTGACGCCCAGGGGGCGCCTGGGCGTGGCTCTGCAAGAAGCCTTCCAACTTTGCTATTTGGATGTACGCCGTGGGATTTGGATGTATGCCGTGGGATTTTCGAATGCAGTTAGATCGAGCGCCGCCCGCGCGGCGCATCGCGAGCGAAGCTCGCTCCTACATTTGTTTCGGGCCAGTAACACCTGAACCTACGCGCGCGACCGCCTTGTTTGTACGAC
>NZ_JANIAG010000011.1:0-63259 GCF_028682155.1 Pseudomonas sp. 39004 | reverse complement strand
AGCATCAATGCTGGATTCAGGCCGGCTGGCCCAGCTCTACACCCAGTTGGCGCGAAAGGCATGGCCAACGCTTCCAGGCAGCGCCCGTCTCGGCGCTGCACAAGGTATCGCGGTAGGCCTCTACCGATTCCTTGGCAAAGCTCTCTTCATTGAGCATTTCGTCAACCGAATGGTGCACCACTTCATCGAGCTGGTTGGCGAAGGTCTCGCCGATCAGCTGATGGGCAATCAGGTTGGCCATGGTGGTATCGAACGGAATCAGCGGCTGTTTGAAGTGATGGATATACAGGTCGTTGACCTCTTCCACCAGGCGATGCGCCAGGTACGCTTCATCCAGCAGGCAGTCCAGGCCCACGTGCCCTTGCATCACGCTGGGCGGCTGCATGAAATAAGCTTCGGCAATTTTCAGCACCGGCTTGATCTGCGATTCGATGCCTGCTTCGCGGGCCACCTCGTGGGCAGCCTCCAGCAGCTCTGGAACCTGGTCAATGTAGGCGCTGACGAAACGCGCCAAAGTACCCTGGGCGTCCTGCTCAGGCAGGTGGATCGAAGGGTGCAAATGCGGCATTTGTTGCTCGAGTCGCGCTTTCAGTTGGTTGGTCTGGCGCTCGTGTTGATGGGCTTGGCTAATCTGCTCGCGTACAGCAGCGATGTTCATGACAACTCCAGGGACATTACGTTTCAAACGGAAGACACTAAATTAGCTCGGTATACAGAATACCTAAGACGCATTTGTTATAACCCGCGCAAACGTGTGCACGCTGTGGCATATCGGAATGCCATTATTGGGCCACATCCTATCAAGCACGCGGCTTTCAAGGCATTCGGGAAATTCATGAAGTTCATTTCACTGGTGTCATTGCGTGCCATTGGTCGCTGTCTATACTCCCGTTGAACGTGATTCGTTGATGAGGCCCGACTGCTTTTGCAGGGGCTCGGTCGTCGAAGCCAGGCAGTCTTGACCGCCGTTCCCTCTTGCCGCAGGCCACGCCTCCGGGACAACAAGAATTAGAAGGGGAACCCGCAATGATGCGACATCCACATGTCTGGATGGGCCTCCTGTTGTGGACAGTTTTCGGTCAGGCCAACGCCGCCTGGACCGTGAACATGGCGCCAGGGGCGACGGAAGTCTCCAACGCCGTCTTCGACCTGCACATGACCATTTTCTGGATCTGCGTGATCATCGGCATCGTGGTGTTTGGCGCGATGTTCTGGTCCATGGTCGTGCACCGCCGTTCGACCGGCCAGCAAGCGGCGCATTTTCACGAGCACACCTGGGTCGAAATCATGTGGACCGTGGTGCCGTTCCTGATTCTGGTGGCCATGGCCATCCCCGCCACCAAGACCCTGATCGACATCTACGACGCCAGTGAATCGGACATCGACATCCAGGTCACCGGCTACCAGTGGAAGTGGCACTACAAATACCTGGGCCAGGACGTGGAGTTCTTCAGCAACCTGGCCACCCCCGCCGACCAGATCCATAACAAGGCCCCCAAGGACGAGCACTACCTGCTCGAAGTCGACCAGCCGCTGGTGCTGCCGGTGGGTGCGAAAGTGCGCTTTCTGGTAACCGCTGCCGACGTGATCCATTCCTGGTGGGTGCCGGCCTTCGCGGTCAAGCGTGATGCCATCCCCGGCTTCGTCAACGAGGCCTGGACGCGTATCGAGAAACCCGGCATCTACCGCGGCCAGTGCACCGAGCTGTGCGGCAAGGACCACGGCTTCATGCCGGTGGTGGTCGAGGTCAAGTCCAAGGCCGACTACGACACCTGGCTCGGCGAGCGCAAGGCCGAGGCGGCCAAGCTCAAGGAGCTGACCAGCAAGGAGTGGACCCTCGAAGAGCTGGTCGAGCGCGGCGACAAGGTCTACCACACCACCTGCGTGGCCTGTCACCAGGCCGAAGGCCAGGGCCTGCCGCCGATGTTCCCGGCACTCAAGGGCTCGAAAATCGCTACCGGGCCGAAGGAAGGCCACCTCGGCATCGTCTTCCACGGCAAGCCCGGCACGGCCATGGCCGCGTTCGGCAAGCAGCTCTCGGAAGTGGATATCGCCGCCGTGGTCACCTACGAGCGCAACGCCTGGGGCAACAACAAGGGCGACATGGTCACGCCGAAGGATGTGCTGGCGCTCAAGCAGGCAGAAGCGCAATGAACCGGGTTACTCGCGGCAATCAATGGATTGCAGGAGACAGGACATGAGTGCAGTGATCGACGACCACGGCCACGGCCATGAGCACGCCCACGGCCCGGCCAAGGGCCTGATGCGCTGGGTGCTGACCACCAACCACAAAGACATCGGCACGATGTACCTGTGGTTCGCCTTCATCATGTTCCTGCTCGGTGGCTCGTTCGCCATGGTGATCCGCGCCGAGCTGTTCCAGCCAGGGCTGCAGATCGTCGAGCCTGCGTTCTTCAACCAGATGACCACCATGCACGGGCTGATCATGGTGTTCGGCGCCGTGATGCCGGCGTTCGTCGGCCTGGCCAACTGGATGATCCCGCTGATGATCGGCGCGCCAGACATGGCCCTGCCACGGATGAACAACTTCAGCTTCTGGTTGCTGCCGGCGGCCTTCCTGCTGCTGGTCTCGACCCTGTTCAGCCCCGGCGGCGGGCCCAACTTCGGCTGGACGTTCTACGCCCCGCTGTCGACCACCTATGCCCCGGCCAGCGTGACCTTCTTCATCTTTGCCATCCACCTGATGGGCATCAGTTCGATCATGGGCGCGATCAACGTGATCGCCACCATCCTCAACCTGCGTGCGCCGGGCATGACCTTGATGAAAATGCCGCTGTTCGTCTGGACCTGGCTGATCACCGCGTTCCTACTGATTGCGGTGATGCCGGTACTGGCCGGCGTGGTGACCATGATGCTGATGGACATCCACTTCGGCACCAGCTTCTTCAGCGCCGCCGGCGGTGGCGACCCGGTGCTGTTCCAGCACGTGTTCTGGTTCTTCGGCCACCCCGAGGTGTACATCATGATCCTGCCGGCGTTCGGCGCGGTCAGCTCGATCATCCCGGCGTTCTCGCGCAAGCCGCTGTTTGGCTACACCTCGATGGTGTATGCCACCGGGGCGATCGCCTTCCTGTCGTTCATCGTCTGGGCGCACCACATGTTCGTGGTCGGTATCCCGGTGGTGGGCGAGCTGTTCTTCATGTACGCCACCATGCTCATCGCCGTGCCCACGGGGGTGAAGGTGTTCAACTGGGTCAGCACCATGTGGGAAGGGTCGCTGACCTTCGAAACGCCGATGCTGTTCGCCATCGCCTTCGTCATCCTGTTCACCATCGGCGGTTTCTCCGGGTTGATGCTGGCCATCGCGCCCGCGGACTTCCAGTACCACGACACCTACTTCGTGGTCGCGCACTTCCACTACGTGCTGGTGCCCGGGGCGATCTTCGGCATCTTCGCCTCGGCCTACTACTGGCTGCCGAAATGGACCGGGCACATGTATGACGAAACCCTCGGCAAGCTGCACTTCTGGCTGTCGTTCATCGGCATGAACATGGCCTTCTTCCCCATGCACTTCGTCGGCCTGGCAGGCATGCCGCGGCGCATTCCGGACTACAACCTGCAGTTCGCCGACTTCAACATGGTCTCCTCGATCGGCGCCTTCATGTTCGGCGCCACGCAGATCTTCTTCCTGTTCATCGTCATCAAGTGCATCCGTGGCGGTGCTCCGGCGCCAGCCAAACCCTGGGATGGCGCCGAAGGCCTGGAGTGGTCGGTCCCCTCGCCTGCGCCTTACCACACCTTCCAGACCCCACCGGACGTGAAGTAGAGGTGCGCCCATGAACGGCCTTTCGCTCAAACGCCTGGTCTTGCGCCTGCTGATGCTGACGGTGGTGATGTTCGCCTTCGGTTTCGCCCTGGTGCCGATCTATGACGTGATGTGCAAGGCCTTTGGCATCAATGGCAAGACCGGCGGCCAGTACGAGGGCAGCCAGGTCAGCGACCCATCGCGCTCGGTGCGGGTGCAGTTCATGTCGACCAACGCCAGTGACATGGTCTGGGACTTCTACTCCACGGCCGACCAGATCGACGTGAATCCCGGTGCGGTCAACCAGATGATCTTCGTGGCGCGCAACCCGACCGACCGGCCCATGAGCGCCCAGGCGATACCCAGCATTACCCCGGCCGAGGCCGCGGCGTATTTCCACAAGACCGAGTGCTTCTGCTTTACCCAGCAGGTGCTGCAGCCCGGCGAACGTATCGAGATGCCGGTGCGCTTCATCGTTGACCGCGACCTGCCGGCCAACGTGAAGCACCTGACACTGGCCTACACCTTGTTCGACATCACCGCTCGCCACCCGCCGGTCGCGCATGTTGCGGCCCAGGACGTCCAGGGCGCCCGTTAAGGGAAGGAGAACAGCAATGGCAAGTCATGAGCACTACTACGTTCCGGCGCAGAGCAAGTGGCCGATCATCGCCACCATCGGCATGTTCATCACGGTGTTCGGCCTGGGTACCTGGTTCAACGACATGAAGGCCGGGCACCCCGACTCGCATGGGCCGCTGATCTTCTTCGTCGGTGCGTTGTTCCTGGCCTACATGCTGTTCGGCTGGTTCGGCGCGGTGGTGAAAGAGAGCCGCGCCGGGCTGTACAGCGCGCAGCTGGACCGCTCGTTCCGCTGGGGCATGAGCTGGTTCATCTTCTCGGAAGTGATGTTCTTCCTGGCCTTCTTCGGTGCGCTGTTCTACGTGCGGGTATTGGCCGGGCCCTGGCTCGGTGGCGAAGGTGCCAAGGGCGTCGCGCACATGCTGTGGCCGACGTTCGAATTCACCTGGCCGCTGTTGCATACCCCGGACCCGAAACTGTTCCCGCCGCCCAAGGAAGTCATCGACCCTTGGCACCTGCCGCTGATCAACACCATTTTGCTGGTCAGTTCGAGCGTGACCATCACGATTGCCCACCACGCCCTGCGGCGTGACCACCGTGGGCCGCTGAAGCTGTGGATGGCGCTGACCATCGTGCTGGGCCTGAGCTTCATCGCACTGCAAGCCTTCGAGTACCACGAGGCTTATACCAAGCTGGGGCTGACGCTGGGGTCGGGGATCTATGGCGCGACCTTCTTCATGCTCACCGGCTTCCATGGTGCCCACGTGACCTTGGGCACGATCATTCTGATCGTCATGTTCGTGCGCATCCTGCGCGGGCATTTCAATGCCGACAAGCACTTTGGCTTCGAAGCGGCCAGCTGGTACTGGCACTTCGTCGATGTGGTGTGGGTCGGGCTGTTCATCTTTGTGTACGTGCTTTGAAGCCTGGCCTGCAACTGCTTTGTGTAGGAGCGGCCTTGCGTCGCGAAAGGGGCGCGAAGCGGCCCCAGGTTTTGTGTGGTGACATAAATCGCCGGGGCCGCTTCGCTGCCCTTTCGCGACGCAAGGCCGCTCCTACAAAAAGCGAGGGCGGGGTGATTCAGAAGGGCGCGTGAGAGACCAGCTGGCCACTGATCAAGCCGTAAGCCACCAGCCCGATGGTCAAGGCGGCCAGGGTCACGCGTACGGTCAGCGCTTTCAGCAAGCGCGTCGAGTTTTCATCGTCCTTGACCAGAAACACCAGGCCACTGAACAGGCTGGCAACCGTGGCCAACAGCATCAGGACAATCGCGGCCTTGAGCATGGCGCTTCTCCGGGGGGATGCAGTGATGTGGATAAGTATAGCGAGGCGCCCGTGAGGCCGTTTCGCCCAGGTTGGCTACCGACCCTGGTGGTGCTCGCGCTGCTGCCGGGCTTGATCGCGCTTGGCTGCTGGCAACTCGGCCGCGCCGAGCAAAAGCGAGCGCTGCTGGCGACCTATGCCGAGCGCAGCATCGATGCGCCCCTCTCTACTGCCCAGTTGCAGCAACGCGACGATAGCGCATTTCGCCGCGTGCACCTGTACGGCCGTTTCGATGCCGAACACAGCCTGCTGCTGGACAACCGCATGCGCGACGGCCAGGCCGGTGTCGAGCTGCTGCAGCCCTTCCATGACCAGCCCAGCGGGCTGTGGCTGCTGGTCAATCGTGGCTGGTTAGCCTGGCCGGACCGCCGCGTGCCGGTGCACTTCGAGACTCCGACGCAGGCGTTGGCGCTGGATGCTTCGGTCTATGTGGCGCCCGGCAGCACCTTCCAGCTGCACCCCGACCCGGTCGGGGGCCAATGGCCGCACCTGCTGACCGCCATCGATGCCGCGCAGTTGTGGCAGCAGCTGGCCCGTGAAGGGTTCGCCCATGAGCTGCGCCTGCAACCCGGCCCGGCCGCCTATCGCCTGGACTGGCCGGTGGTCGCGATGGGCCCGGAAAAGCACCTGGGCTACGCCGTGCAGTGGTTTGCCCTGGCCGCCGCGCTGGTGCTGCTTTACCTCTACTTTGGCTGGCACAACAACAAGAAGGAGAACCACCATGGCCGCCACCACCAGCCCACTGGAAGTGCCTGAGCGCCGCAAGCCCAGAGCCCGCGGGCGTTTGCAACTGGTCCTGATACTGCTGGTTGTGCTCGGCCCGATGATCCTGGCCACCAGCATGTACAAGCTCAAGTTCTGGGTGCCGGAAGGCCGCAGCTATCACGGCGCCATGATCGGCAATGGTGAAAGCCGCACGGATATCGGCGTGGCAGGCCAGGACGAGCGATGGCAGTTGCTGGTCAGTGCGCCCGAAGCCTGTACCGAGGACTGTCAGCGCCTGGTGTACCTGGCCCGGCAAATCCAGGTCGGCCTGGGCCGCGATGCCAGCCGCGCAAGCCATGCGCTGGCAACCGCCCAACCGCTGACCGCCGACTACCAGGCACTGCTTGGTCGCGAGTACCCGCAGCTGCAACGCTACCCGCTGGATGCTCCGCGCTACCTGCAGAAGGTAGGCGAGCCCGGCCCGCAACTATGGATCGTCGACCCCCACGGCAACCTGGTGCTGCGTTACGACAGCAAGGCCAACGGCAAGCACGTGCTGGACGACCTGCGCCACCTGCTCAAGCTCTCCAACATCGGCTAGGAGCCTGCCATGGCCAGACCCGGATTGCGCCTCGCTGTGTTCGCCACCCTGCTGGCACTGCTGGTCGTGTTGCTCGGTGCCTATACCCGCCTGACCCATGCCGGCCTGGGCTGCCCTGATTGGCCAGGCTGTTATGGTTTCATCAGTGTGCCCAAGACCGACGCCCAACTGGCCCACGCCGAAGTGCACTTCCCCGAGCACCCGGTGGAGGCCGCCAAGGGCTGGGCCGAAATGGTCCATCGCTACTTCGCCGGCACCCTGGCGCTGGTGATCGCCTGGCTGGCCTTGCAGGCCGTACGCCGCCATGCGCGTGATGGCCAACCCTACCGCTTGCCCGTGCTGTTGCTGGTGGTGGTGCTTGCCCAGGCGGCGTTTGGCATGTGGACCGTGACGCTGAAACTCTGGCCACAAGTCGTCACCGCGCATCTGCTGGGTGGGTTCACTACCTTGAGCCTGCTGTTTCTGCTGTGCCTGCGGCTATCCCGGGCCTTTGCGCCGTTGCCTAAACTACCGCTGAGCCTGCGCCGCATTGCGGCCCTGGCGCTGCTGGTGGTGGTCGGCCAGATCGCCCTGGGCGGTTGGGTCAGCGCCAATTATGCGGCGGTCGCCTGTATCGATTTGCCCACCTGCCATGGCCAGTGGTGGCCGGCGGCGGACTTCAGCAACGGCTTCCACCTGACCCAGCACGTCGGCCCCAACTACCTGGGCGGGCAACTGGACAGCGATGCGCGCACGGCCATCCACATCAGCCACCGGTTGGGTGCGTTGCTGGTCAGTGCCGTGCTGCTGATGCTGAGCTTCAAGCTTTACCGTTGCGGCCTCGCTGGCCTGGCGCGGCTGGTGCTGTTGGCCCTGGCGGTGCAGGTCGGGCTAGGCATCAGCAACGTACTGTTCCACCTGCCGCTTGGCGTGGCAGTGGCCCATAACGCCGGCGGGGCCATGTTGTTACTGAGCATGGTGCTGGTGAACTACCGCATCCGCGTGGCCGACAAAGTGCGCGTCGGCCACGGCTGGCGCCTGACGCCGGTGGTGGGCGTGGATATCTCGCACCCAATGAGGAACGATTCGTGGCGACGCTTCTAGGCGCACAACGGGCAGGCTGGCGCGACTATCTGGAGCTGACCAAGCCCAAGGTGGTGGTGCTCATGCTGATCACTTCCCTGGCAGGGATGTTCCTCGCCAGCCGCGCAGGCGTTGCCTGGAGCGTGCTGCTGTTCGGCAACCTGGGCATTGGCTTGTGCGCGGGCGGCGCTGCGGTGGTCAACCATGTGGTGGACCGGCGTATCGACGCCTTGATGGCGCGCACCCACAAACGGCCATTGGCTGCAGGCCGGGTCGCGCCGCTGCCGGCGCTGGCCTTTGCCTTGGCCCTGGCGTTGCTGGGCATGGCGCTGTTGCTGGTGTTCACCAACGCCCTCACCGCCTGGCTGACCCTGGCTTCGCTGCTGGGCTATGCGGTGCTCTACACCGGCTTTCTGAAACGTGCCACACCGCAGAACATCGTGATTGGCGGCCTGGCCGGCGCGGCGCCGCCGCTGCTTGGCTGGGTGGCGGTCAGCGGCCATGTCAGCGCCGAGCCTTTGTTGCTGGTGCTGATCATCTTCGCCTGGACCCCACCGCACTTCTGGGCCCTGGCCATCCACCGCAAGGAGGAATACGCCAAGGCCGATATCCCGATGCTGCCGGTGACCCACGGCGAGCGCTACACCAAGCTGCACATCCTGCTCTACACCCTGATACTGTTGGCCGTCACCCTGCTGCCCTATGCCATCCACATGAGCGGCCCGTTGTACCTGGCCTGCGCCCTGGCCCTGGGCCTGCGCTTCCTGCATTGGGCCTGGGTGTTGTACCGTGGCAGCCGCCCGCACGCGGCAATCGGCACCTTCAAGTACTCTATCGGCTACCTGTTCGCGCTGTTCGTCGCGTTGCTCCTTGACCACTACCTGTTGCTGAATCTATGACCCGAACCCAGAAAACCGTCTTCATCCTCGTCGCCCTGGTCGCGTTGATCCTGGGCCTGACCGTCAACAAGGTGCTCAATGGCCGCGACCAGCCCAACCCCACCGAGCTGATCGACGCCGGCATCATCCTGCTGCCGCAGAGCCGCACGGTGGCGGACGTGACCATGACCAACCAGGACGGCCAGCCGGTGGCGCTGGATGACCTGAAGGGCAAGTGGTCGCTGCTGTTCTTCGGCTACACCTATTGCCCGGACATCTGCCCGACCACTCTGGCCCAGTTGCGCCAGGTGAAGAGCGAACTGCCCAAGGAGGCGGTGGACCGGTTGCAAGTGGTGCTGGTGAGTGTGGACCCGAACCGCGACACGCCGAACCAGCTCAAGCAGTACCTGGGTTACTTCGACAAGGATTTCGTCGGGGTGGCGGGGTCGATCGAAGACACTCAGAAGCTGGCCAATGCCTTGAGCATTCCGTTCATTCCGGCGGATACCAGCAAGCCTGGGTATACCGTGGATCACAGCGGTAACCTGGCGATTGTCGGGCCGGATGGGCGCCAGCGTGGGTTCATTCGTGCGCCGTTCAACAACCAGAAGCTGCTGGCGCAGTTGCCGGGGCTGGTGAAGCGGGATTGAGATTTTGGGCCTGCTGCGCAGGCCTTTCCGACCGGTCCGGCGCCCCGGCAAGGCCGCTCCTACAGGGGAATGCGATCCCTTGTAGTCGCGAAAGGGCCGCAAAGCGGCCCCATGGATTTCGGATCAGAAAGCGGGTACTACAGCGCCCTTGTACTTCTCGTTGATGAACTGCTTCACCTCTGGCGAGTGCAGTGCAGCCGCCAGTTTCTTCATGTCATCCGAGTCCTTGTTATCCGGGCGGGCAACCAGGATGTTCACGTAAGGCGAGTCGCTGCCTTCAATGGCCAGCGCGTCCTTCTCAGGGTTCAGCTTGGCTTCCAGCGCGTAGTTGGTGTTGATCAGGGCAGCATCGACTTGGGTCAGCACGCGCGGGATGGTGGCCGCTTCCAGCTCACGGAACTTGATGTTCTTCGGGTTCTCGGCAACGTCCTTCACGGTCGACAGGATATTGCTGTTGTCCTTGAGGGTGATGACGCCGGCCTTGGCCAGCAGCAGCAAGGCACGGCCGCCGTTGGTGGCGTCGTTGGGAATGACCACGGTGGCGCCCGAAGGCAGCTCGGCGAGCTTCTTGTACTTGGACGAGTACACGCCCAGCGGCTCGATGTGCACGCCGGCAACGCTGACCAGGGCGGTGCCCTTGGCCTTGTTGAACTCATCCAGGTACGGTTGGTGCTGGAAGAAGTTGGCGTCCAGGCGCTTTTCGGCGACCTGCACGTTCGGCTGGATGTAGTCGGTGAATACCTTGACCTTAAGGTCCACGCCTTCTTTAGCCAGTTGTGGTTTGACGAACTCGAGGATCTCGGCGTGCGGCACCGGGGTGGCGGCAACGGTCAGGGTATCGGCGTGGGCCGAAAAGGCCGCAACAGCGGCAGCGACAGCAAGCAGCTTCTTCATGAATCACTCCTTGTGAGGGCCGCGACGGCCCCCGAACGGGTCGGCCAGGCCGACCCCATTGGGGTTACTTACGGGAAAAATGCACGACCAGTTTGTCGCCCACACTTTGCAGGACTTGAACCAGCACCAGCAGCAGCACCACGGTCACGACCATGACATCGGTCTGGAAGCGCTGGTAGCCGAAGCGGATGGCCAGGTCGCCCAGGCCGCCCGCGCCCACCACACCGGCCATCGCGGTGTACGAAACCAGGGTGATGGCGGTGACAGTGATGGCCGCGAAGATGCCCGGACGGGCTTCCGGCAACAGGGCACTGGTGATGATCTGGCGCGTCGTCGCGCCCATCGACTGGGTGGCCTCGATGATGCCGCGGTCGACCTCGCGCAGGGCGGTTTCGACCAGGCGCGCGAAGAACGGTGTGGCCCCTACCACCAGCGGTGGAATGGCGCCGGCGACGCCTAGCGAGGTGCCGGTGATCAGCACGGTGAACGGGATCATCACGATCAGCAGGATGATGAACGGCAGCGAGCGCAGGATGTTGACCACCAGCGACAGCAGCGCGTACACGCCCTTCTGTTCGAACATCTGGCGCGGGCCGCAAAGGAACAGCAGCACGCCCAGCGGCAGGCCCAGCAGCACGGTGAAGAACAGCGAGCCGAACAGCATGACCATGGTGTCGACGGTGGCCAGCCAGATTTCGGCCCAGTCGACGTTGGCGAAGAAATTCAGGGCGTCCATCAACGCAGTACCTCCATATGTACGTCAGCTGCCTTGAAGCGGTCGAACGCCGCTTCCATGTCGCCGCCGGTGACGGCCAGGGTCAGCTGCCCATAGGGGACATCCTTGATACGGTCGATACGCCCGGCCAGGATGCTGTAGTCGACGCCGGTCTCGCGGGCCACGGTGCCCAGCAGCGGTGCGTAGGTGGCCTCGCCCTGGAAGGTCAGGCGCACGATGCGCCCCGGTACGTGCGCGAAGTCGTCGCGCTGTTCGCCTTCATCGACCTGTTCGTCCTCCTGGACGAAACGCTTGGTGGTCGGGTGCTGCGGGTGCAGGAACACATCGGCCACCGAGCCCTGCTCGACGATCTGCCCGGCGTCCATGACCGCCACGCGGTCGCAGACCCGGCGGATCACGTCCATTTCGTGGGTGATCAGGACGATGGTCAGCTTCAGCTCACGGTTGATCTCGGCCAGCAGTTGCAGCACCGACGCAGTGGTCTGCGGGTCGAGGGCGCTGGTGGCCTCGTCGCACAGCAGGATCTTCGGGTTGGTGGACAGGGCCCGGGCGATGCCCACGCGCTGCTTCTGGCCGCCGGACAGCTGCGCCGGGTACTTCTTGGCATGGTCGGAAAGCCCGACGCGGGCCAGCAGCTCGGTGACGCGCTTGTCGATCTCGCTGCGCGACAGCCCGCCGGCCAGGGTCAGCGGCAGGGCGACGTTGTCGGCCACGGTCTTGGATGCCAGCAGGTTGAAGTGCTGGAAAATCATCCCGACCTGCTGGCGGAAGCCGCGCAGCTGGTTGGCGTTGAACGCGGTGACGTCCTCGCCATCGACGATGATCGTGCCGCCCGAGGGCTCTTCGAGGCGGTTGATCAGGCGCAGCATGGTGCTTTTGCCGGCGCCGGAATGGCCGATCAGGCCGAACACCTGGCCGTCTTCGATGGTCAGGCTGGTCGGGTTGAGGGCGGGGATTTCCCTACCGGCGACGCGGTAGGTCTTATGGACATGTTGGAACTCGATCACGTAGCGAACCTTGTGGGGCGCATGGAATTTTGGGTCAGCGGTTAGCTGGGGTCGCGCATTTTAGCCTTTTCCCATAGCTGTTCTTAGCATTTATTTCGTCATGCACCAACCCAGCGGGCATAACGCGACAACCGGTAAAGCTTATTGAACGTAGCCAATCGGGCTCCAGTCACTACTAGAACAAGCCCACACGGGCAAGCCTGAAGACTGATGAGGAAAGCCGACCATGCCCAGCAAGAAAACGGACGCGCCCAAAGAGAGCCAGGCCGCCGGTACCCAGACGCCCGACAAGGCCAATACCAATGCCAAACTGCAGAGCCTCGAGGCTGTGCGCAGCGATGCGACGGGCCAGGCTTTGCGGACCAACCAAGGCGTGCGCATCGCCGACAACCAGAACACGCTCAAGGCCGGTGACCGCGGGCCTTCGCTGCTCGAAGACTTCATCATGCGCGAGAAGATCACCCACTTCGACCATGAGCGCATCCCGGAGCGGATCGTCCATGCACGCGGCACCGGTGCCCATGGCTACTTCCAGAGCTACGGCAACCATGCCGCCCTGACCAAGGCCGGTTTTCTGCAGGACCCAGAAAAGACCACCCCGGTGTTCGTGCGTTTTTCAACCGTGCAGGGCCCACGCGGCTCGGGCGACACCGTGCGTGATGTACGTGGTTTTGCAGTGAAGTTCTATACCGATGAGGGGAATTTCGACCTGGTCGGCAACAACATGCCGGTGTTCTTCATCCAGGACGCGATCAAGTTCCCCGACTTCGTGCATGCGGTCAAACCCGAGCCACACAACGAGATACCTACGGGCGGCTCGGCTCACGACACATTCTGGGACTTCGTTTCGCTGGTGCCGGAGTCTGCGCACATGGTCATGTGGGCCATGTCCGACCGTGCCATCCCCCGCAGCCTGCGGATGATGGAAGGCTTTGGCATCCACACCTTCCGCCTGATCAATGCCGAAGGGGTGGCCAGCTTCGTCAAATTCCATTGGAAGCCGCGCCAAGGGGTTCACTCGGTATTGTGGGATGAGGCGCAGAAACTGGCGGGTAAGGACACCGACTTCCACCGCCGCGACCTGAGCGAAGCGATTGAGATGGGTGACTACCCAGAGTGGGAGTTGGGCGTGCAGATCGTGCCCGAAGCCGACGAGCATAAGTTCGAATTCGACCTGCTCGACCCCACCAAGATCATCCCCGAAGAACTGGTGCCGGTCACGCCGCTGGGCAAGATGGTACTCAACCGCAACCCCGACAACTTCTTTGCCGAAGTGGAGCAGGTTGCCTTCTGCCCTGGGCATATCGTGCCTGGCATCGACTTCTCAAACGACCCCCTGCTGCAGGGCCGGTTGTTCTCTTATACCGACACCCAGCTGAGCCGCCTGGGCGGGCCCAACTTCCATGAAATCCCGATCAACCGCCCGGTCGCGCCGAACCATAATAACCAGCGTGACGCGCTGCACCGGCAGACCATCCACAAGGGCCGCGCCTCGTACGAGCCGAACTCGATCGATGGCGGCTGGCCGAAAGAAACCCCTGCCGCAGCCCAGGATGGCGGTTTCGAGAGCTACCAGGAGCGTATCGATGCGGTGAAGATACGCCAGCGCAGCGAGTCGTTCGGTGATCACTTCTCGCAGGCGCGATTGTTCTTCCAGAGCATGAGCCCGAATGAGCAGCAGCACATCATCAAGGCCTACAGCTTCGAGCTGGGCAAGGTGGAGCGTGAGCATATCCGGGTGCGTGAGGTGAATGAGATTCTGGCCAACATCGACCTGAAACTGGCTGCGGCCGTGGCGGCCAACCTCGGCCTGCCTGCGCCCAAGGCCGGCACGGTTCAGGTCAAAGGCAGCAAGCTGGCGCAATCGCCCGCTTTGAGCCAGATGAACCACCCCGGCGATGTTGGCATCAAGGGCCGCAAGATTGCCGTGCTGGTGGCTGACGGCGTAGACGGTGCCAGCGTCGATCAACAGGTCAAGGCGCTGGAAGCGCACAGTGCCCGCATCATGGTCCTTGGACCTACTTCGGCGCCGGTTAAAACCGCCCAAGGCAAGCCACTGCCGGTGGATGCATCGATGGAAGGCATGCCGTCGATCATGTTCGACGGCATTGTGGTGCCGGCTGGCAAGGCGTCGTTGGATGCGTTGGCTGCCAGTGGGCTGGCCAAGCACTTCCTGCTAGAGGGCTACAAGCATCTGAAGGCGATCACGCTGGCCAAGGAAGGCAAGGCCTTGCTGGACAGCTTGGGGCTCAAGGAGGACAAGGGCCTGCTGCTGGGGGATGACCAGAAGACCGTAGATGCCTTTGTGAAAGCCGTTGAAGGGCACCGGGTGTGGGAGCGGGAGGCAGCTGCTGAAGCAGTGCCAGCCTGACAGGGCCGCTTCGCGGGGCAATCCGACTTGCCCCGCGAAGCATTCAGCGCTGGTGCGGGACCAGAACCACCTGTGCCGGCAGTTTGCGTTGGATTTCATGCTTCTGCTTCAGCGCAAAGCTGCTGTCGAGCTTGTGAACCCGCTTTTCCAGCAGGGTCTTCAGCCAAGGGGCGTCCTCGGTGCGCGGTACCTGAAACACCACCTCGCACTGGTAATTGACCACGTCCTTGGCAATCTCATCGAGCTGACGGCGCATGGCAGCCATGTCCGTAGTCTTCAGCGCAATCACCGTGCTTGGCGCAGTCGGGTCGATGACCCGCGCCTGGGGCTTGGCCTCGGCAGCTTTCAACGCCGCCTCGGCTTTCTCCAGCTCGGCCTTGCGCGCCTGGCTGACGGCATCACCACCGGTTACTGCCGGGGCTTGCGGCATCAGGGCGCGGGCGCGGGCCAGAGCGGTGGCCGCAGCGTTGACATCGCCCTTCTGCAGGACGATCTGGCTACGCTGCAGATACGCCTCGGCCAACTGCCGCTGGTATTGCTCCAGGCGCGGGTCTACCGGCGACTGTGCCTGCAAGGCAGCCAGCTGGTCTTCGGCGGTGGCCAGCTCATTGCTGGCAATGTTTTGTTGCAACTGCTGCCAGGCATCGGCTTGAGCAGGTGCATCGGCCTGTTCGACCGGTGCGCTGGAACAGGCAGCCAGGAACAGGGAAAACGCGGCAACAAGCAGATAACGGGAGGCGAACGGCTTCATTCCTGCGACTCTCTATTTGCGCAAAAAGCGAGCAAGTCTACACCCAGGTGCGCACGCTCGAAAACAAGTCTTACAGACCCTTTACCCGTGAAAAGGTTGCAGGGCGCGCCTTCGGGCGCCCTGGCTTTCAGCGTTTCGGCAGGGCCAGGCTCAGCAAGAATAGCACTGCCGCGCAGACCACGATCGAAGGGCCGGCTGGGGTGTCCTTGAACCAGGACATGGCCAGGCCGCCACAAACCGCGGTCACCCCCAGCAGGCTGGCACCCAGGGCCATCTGTTCGGGCGAGCGGGCGTGGCGCTGCGCCGCAGCGGCCGGAATGATCAGCAACGAGGTGATCAGCAGCACGCCGACGATCTTCATCGCCACGGCAATCACCACCGCAATCAACAGCATCAATGCCAGGCGCAGGCTCGCCACGGGCAGGCCCTCGACCATGGCCAGTTCCTCGTGCACGGTCACCGCCAGCAAAGGCCGCCACAGTGCGGCGAGCAACAGCAGTACCAGTGCGCTGCCACCGAGGATCCAGGCAAGGTCGGTGGTGCTGATGGCCAGCAGGTCGCCGAACAGATAGGCCATCAGGTCGATGCGCACGTCGTGCATGAAGCTCAGCACCACCAGGCCCAGGGAAAGCGTGCTGGGGGCAAGGATGCCGAGCAGGGTGTCGGAAGCCAGTGGTTGGCGTTGCTGCAAGGTCACCAGCAGGATCGCCAGCAGCAGGCAGCCCACGGTCACCGCCAGGGCTGGGCTGACGTCCAGGGCGAAACCCAGGGCGACGCCGAGCAAAGCGGCGTGGGACAGGGTGTCGCCAAAATAGGCCATGCGCCGCCACACCACGAAAGACCCCAGTGGGCCGGCCACCAGGGCCAGGGACAGACCGGCAAGCAGGGCGTAAAGAAGAAAATCAGCCATGCTTGCAGTGCTCTCCGTGAACATGGGTGCCAGGGGCGACCACCGAGCCATGCAGGTCGTGGCTGTGATCGTGATGGTGGTGATAGATGGCCAGGCTTTTCGCGTTCTGGCCGAACAGTTCGACGAAAGCCGGGTCGCCGCTGACTTGCTCCGGGTGGCCGGAGCAGCACACGTGGCGGTTGAGGCAGACCACCTGGTCGGTGGTGCTCATGACCAGGTGCAGGTCGTGGGAGACCATCAGCACGCCGCAGCCGTGGCGGTCGCGCAGGCGGGTGATGAGGTTGTACAGCTCGGTCTGGCCGACCACATCGACGCCTTGCACCGGCTCGTCCAGCACCAGCAGTTGCGGCTCGCGCAGCAGGGCCCGTGCCAGCAGAACGCGCTGCATTTCGCCGCCGGAAACGGTCTGGATCGGGTTGTCGATGACGTGCTCGGCGCCCACTTCCTGTAACGCCGACAGCGCCGCTGCCCGGTCGACGCCCGGTACCAGGCGCAAGAAGCGCAGCACCGACAGCGGCAGCGTGGCGTCAACCTGGATTTTTTGCGGCATGTAGCCGATGCGCAGGCGCGGTTTACGCCACACTTTGCCCCGGTGCGGCTTGAGCAGCCCCAGCACGGCGCGTACCAGGGTGGTCTTGCCTGCCCCGTTGGGGCCGATCAGGGTCACGATCTGGCCTGGCGCCACCGACAGGTCGATGCTGTCGAGCACCGCTTCGCCGGCGAAGGTCACACCGACCTGCTCCAGGCGGATCAGTGCGTCGCTCATGCCGCGCTCCGGCAGCTGCCGCACAGGCCTACCACTTCCACGGTCTGGGTTTCGACGCTGAAGCCGACGCCCTTGGCGCTGTTGATGATGGCGTCGCTGATGCTGGCCTGCTCCAGCTCGATGGCCACATGGCAGGCGCGGCAGATCAGGAACTGGCCCTGGTGCACGTGCTCGGGGTGGCTGCAGCCGATGAAGGCATTGAGCGAGGCGATGCGGTGCACCAGGCCGTTGTCGAGCAGGAAGTCCAGGGCGCGGTACACGGTTGGCGGCGCGGCGCGGCGGCCGTCCTGCTCACTGAGCACGGCAAGAATGTCGTAGGCGCCCAGCGGTTTGTGGCTTTGCCATACCAGCTCCAGCACACGGCGGCGCAGCGCGGTCAGGCGCAACCCTTGGCGGGTGCACAAGGCATCGGCTTCGGCCAGTGCGCTGTGTACGCAATGGGAGTGATCGTGGGGGCGGTTGGCCAGCGGCGTGATGGACATGGGCAGCGACGGTTCTGGATGGAGACGTTATTATGTTACCTGTTTCTGTCGAGCCGAGTATTCACCGTGTCCCGATTCCTAGCCCTTTTTGTCGCTTTCATCGCATTTTCAGCCCAGGCCGACGTGCGTGTGCTGACCAGCATCAAACCGCTGCAGCAGATCGCCGCCGCCGTTCAGGACGGGGTCGGCAGCCCGGATGTGCTGCTGCCGCCTGGCGCCTCGCCGCACCATTACGCCCTGCGCCCCTCCGACGTACGGCGCGTCGCGGACGCCGACCTGCTGTACTGGATCGGCCCGGACATGGAGAACTTCCTGCCCAGGGTGCTCAAAGGCCGGGACAAGGCCACCATCGCGGTTCAGTCGCTGACCGGCATGCAGCTGCGCCATTTTGGCGAAGACAGCCACTCGCATGAAGAAACCGACCAGGACGACCATGATCACGACCACCGCCCGGGCAGCCTGGATGCGCATTTGTGGTTGTCGTCGGTCAATGCCCGGGTGATCGCGGCGAAGATGGCGGCGGACCTGGCCGAGGTCGACCCGGCCAATGCCGCGCGCTATCAAAGCAACCTCAAGGCATTCGTCGAGCGTCTGGATGCCCTGGATGGGCGCATCAAGGCACGTGTGGCCGGCATCGCCGACAAACCGTACTTCGTGTTCCACGAAGCCTTCGACTACTTCGAGGCCGCCTATGGCTTGAAGCATGCCGGGGTGTTCAGCGTGGCTTCGGAGGTGCAGCCGGGCGCCCAGCATGTGGCGGCCATGCGCAAACGCCTGCAGGAAGTGGGCAAGACCTGTGTGTTCAGCGAACCGCCGCTGCGCCCGCGCTTGGCCGAGACGTTGACCGCCGGGCTGCCGGTGCGCCTTGCCGAGCTGGATGCCCTGGGCGGTACCGACCCGGTGGACGGCAAGGGCTATGAGCGCTTGCTGGAGAAGCTGGGCGGTGACCTGGCTGGGTGCATGGAGCAGTTGTAAACCTGTAGCGGCTTCTTCGCGAGCTTGCCCCGCGAAGAAGCCGGCGAGGTTCTAGAGCGCGAACGGCAGGTGCAACGCCACTTGCTGGCGTTGCGCCAGGCGCACCTCGAACTCGCTCGGGTCATGGATCATCACATCCATCCCGGCAAACGACTCCGCCGCGATCAGGCGCGACAGCCAGAAGCGCACGCAGCCGACCCGCAACATTTCCGGCCACAATTCGGCCTCGGCTGCGGTGAACGGCCGCAGCGCCGCATAGGCCGCCAGCAGCGCCTGGGCCCGTGGCACGTCGAGCGCGCCCTGCTCATCGATGCACCAGTCGTTCACGGTGATGGCGATGTCATACAGCATCGGGCCCGAGCAGGCGTTGTAGAAGTCGATCACCCCAGTCAGGTGGGTGCCTTCGAACATCACGTTGTCGCGGAACAGGTCAGCGTGCAGGTTGGCCCGCGGCAAGGCCAGGATCTGCGCCTTGTGCGCGTTGATTTCGTCCAGCGCAGGCTGCAGCAGCGCAACCTGTTCGGCCGTGAGGCGCGGCATCAGCTCGGCTCCCGAGGCCAGCATCCAGTCCAGGCCGCGGTCGGTCTTGCGCTCGATGACGTGGTGACGGGTAGCCAGGTGAATGTGCGCGAGCAATTCGCCTACCTGCGCGCAGTGCTGGTTGTTCGGCACCTTGATGTGCTTGCCCGACAAGCGCGGCTGCAGCAGTGCAGGCTTGCCGCACAGTTCGCGCAGGCCATTGCCGTCGCGGTCACGCAGGGCGTAGGGCACGGGCATGTCGGCGGCATGCAGCACGTCGAGCAGCTCGATGAAGAACGGCATGTCTTCGCTCGGGCCACGTTCGATCAGCGTCAGGACGAACTCACCCTGTTCCAGGCTGACGAAGAAGTTGCTGTTTTCGGTGCCGGCGGCGATGCCCTGGAAATCGAGCAGACGGCCCAGCTGGTACGGCGCCAGAAAGGTTTCCAGCTCAGGCCGGGTCACAGGGGTGAAGACTGACATGATGAAAAAATGCCCATACGGGCACTTCCGCCGGGAAGTGCCGGGTTGATGTGAACGATACGCGTCAGCTTACCACTCGAAGATCTTCCAGGACGGAATCAGCATGTCCGGCTGGTCGGAACGAATGAAATTGGCATCAGTGCCATCGGCGCGTACCAGAAAATAAGGCTTGCCGTTTTTCGGCGTGATCTTGATCGCATACAGGAAGCCGTTCTGGCGGTATTCCTGGATGGTTTTATCGCCTTCCGTGCGAATGGTCACCTCGGGATCGGCCGAGGGGGCGTCGTCCGCCGCCAGGGTGACGACTGGCATGGTTGCCAACAGACCGAGCAGTAACAGGCGATTGAGTGTACGCATGATAACCTTGTCCCTTTGTCGTCATTGATCCGGCTATTCTAGCTCCGGACCCGCCGAAAAGGTTGATTCTGCTCATGAGCCAAGCGCCCCTCGTCCTGGTGGACGGTTCCTCCTACCTCTACCGCGCTTTCCACGCATTGCCGCCGCTGACCACCTCCAAGGGCATGCCTACCGGCGCGGTGAAGGGTGTGCTGAACATGCTCAAGAGCCTGCGCAAGCAATACCCCGACAGCCTGTTTGCGGTGGTATTCGACGCCAAGGGCGGTACCTTCCGCGATGCCATGTTCGCCGAGTACAAGGCCAACCGCCCGAGCATGCCTGACGACCTGCGGGTGCAGATCGAACCGTTGCATGCCAGCGTCAAGGCCTTGGGCTACCCGCTGCTGTGCGTCGAGGGCGTGGAGGCCGACGATGTCATCGGCACCTTGGCGCGCAGCAGTGCGGCGCAGGGCCGGTCGGTCATCATTTCGACCGGCGACAAGGACATGGCGCAGTTGGTGGACGGCCATGTCACCCTGGTCAACACCATGACCGGTAGCGTGATGGATGTTGCCGGGGTGCACGAAAAGTTTGGTGTCGGCCCTGAACACATCATCGATTTCCTCGCCCTGATGGGTGACAAGGTCGACAACATCCCCGGCGTGCCGGGCGTGGGCGAGAAGACCGCTGCCGGCCTGCTGACAGGTATTGGTGGCGGCCTGCGCGACGTCTACGACAACCTCGACAAGGTGCCGACCCTGAGCATCCGCGGCGCCAAGACCCTGCCGGCCAAGCTTGAAGAGCACCGTGAGGCGGCTTTCCTGTCCTATGAGCTGGCCACCATCAAGCTCGACGTGCCGCTGGATATCGAAGTCGAGGCGCTGGTCTGCGGCGAGCCAGACCGTGATGCACTGCTGGCCTTGTACACCGAGATGGAATTCAAGAGCTGGGTCGCCGACGTTCAGCGCGAAGCCGCCAGGGCCGGGGCGACCGTGACCGTGCCGGAGGACGCGCCGGCGGCCAAGGTCGAACCCAAGTACGAGACGGTGCTCGACCAGGCCCGTTTCGATGCCTGGCTGGACAAGCTGCGCCAGGCCCCGCTGTTCGCGTTCGACACCGAAACCACCGGCCTCGATGCCCAGCAGGCGCAGCTGGTCGGGTTGTCGTTCGCGGTCGAGCCGCATGAGGCGGCGTATGTACCGCTGACGCACGACTACGAAGGCGCCCCGGTCCAGCTGGACCGCGAGGCCGTGCTGCTGGCGCTCAAACCCCTGCTGGAAGACCCGGCCAAAGCCAAGGTCGGGCAGAACGCCAAGTACGATATCAACATCCTGGCCAACGGCGCCCCGGCCATCCAGATGCGCGGCGTGGCGTACGACACCATGCTCGAGTCCTATGTGCTGGACTCCACGGCCACCCGTCACGACATGGACAGCCTGGCGCAGAAGTACCTCGACCACACCACCATCACCTTCGAGCAGATTGCCGGCAAGGGCGCGAAACAGCTGACCTTCAACCAGATCCCGCTGGACAAGGCCGGCCCATACGCTGCCGAAGATGCCGACATCACCCTGCGCCTGCACCAGGCACTGCAGCTGCGCCTGGCCAAGACCCCAAGTGTGCAACCGGTGCTGATGGACATCGAGATGCCGCTGGTGCCGGTGCTGGCGAAGATCGAGCGCCAGGGCGCGTTGGTGGATGCCGAACTGCTCCACGTGCAAAGCGGCGAACTGGGCGTGAAAATGGCCGAACTGGAGCGCCAGGCCTATGAACTGGCTGGCGAGACGTTCAACCTCGGCTCGCCCAAGCAGCTGGGGGCGATCCTCTACGACAAGCTGGGCATGCCGGTACTGAGCAAGACTGCCAAGGGCCAGCCGTCCACTGCCGAGGCGGTACTCGACGAGCTGGCCGAGCAAGGCTACCCGCTGCCCGAAGTACTGATGCAGTATCGCAGCCTGAGCAAGCTCAAGAGCACCTACACCGACAAGCTGCCGGGGCAGATCAACCCGCGCACCGGGCGCATTCACACCTCTTACCAGCAGGCAGTGGCCGCCACCGGGCGCCTGTCGTCCAGCGACCCGAACCTGCAGAACATCCCGATCCGCACCGCCGAAGGCCGGCGTATCCGCCAGGCCTTCGTGGCCAGCCCCGGCTACAAGCTGCTGGCGGCGGACTATTCGCAGATCGAACTGCGCATCATGGCCCACCTGGCCAAGGACGAAGGTTTGCTGCATGCCTTCCGCAACAACCTCGACGTGCACCGCGCCACTGCTGCCGAAGTGTTCGGTGTGGCCCTGGAAAATGTCACCACCGACCAGCGCCGCAGCGCCAAGGCCATCAACTTCGGCCTGATCTACGGCATGAGTGCCTTTGGCCTGGCCAAGCAGATTGGCGTCGACCGCAAGCAATCCCAGGACTACATCGACCGTTACTTCGCCCGTTACCCAGGCGTGCTGGCTTACATGGAGCGCACCCGCGCCCAGGCGGCCGAGCAAGGCTTCGTCGAAACCCTGTTCGGCCGCCGGCTGTACTTGCCGGATATCAACGCCAAGAACCCGGCTCTGCGCAAAGGCGCCGAGCGGACGGCGATCAACGCCCCGATGCAGGGTACTGCGGCCGATATCATCAAGCGGGCGATGGTCAACGTGGACAACTGGCTGACCGAGAGCGGCCTGGATGCCCGGGTGATCCTGCAGGTGCACGATGAACTGGTGCTGGAGGTGCGTGAGGAGTTGGTCGAGCAGGTGAAAGATGAAATCCGCCTGCACATGAGCCGTGCCGCGCAGCTGGATGTGCCGTTGCTGGTCGAAGCAGGAATTGGCGCGAATTGGGACGAAGCTCACTGATTGAGCCTGCAAAGCTGTGTAGGATCTGCGACGTAGTGACGCGGATCCTGGCATAGCTAGATGCCATTAGTGCTGGGGTTTCATGAAACTATCGCAAATAGTTTTCAAGGCCTCGGAACTAAACCGGTGAAGCGGAACTCAGAGTAACTGAATGGCTGGTGAAGCCCTTCGATGCTCCTATGTTGTGTTAAGTGTTGGCAGATATCTGGACCCCGCCCTAGCGGTCCGGACTTGGACCCCGAACTTCCCCCTCCCCATACGAAGTCCGGGGTTTTTTTTGCCTGGAATTTGACCACCATGCGATCCCTGGAGCGGCCTTGCGGCAAGGCTCCAGGATCAGTGATCAGTCTTTATTCCGCAGGCTTGTCTTCCAGTTCCATCCAACCCGCCAGCACCCGGTAGGCCTCTTCGAGCCCCAGGCGCTTGGGCGCCGAGAACAACTGGATGGTCACCGCGTCGCCCCACCCCTTGCGGATCTCGGACTGCACCTTGAGCAAGGTGTTCTTGCCCGCGCCGTGGGTCAGCTTGTCGGCCTTGGTCAGCAAAATGTGCATCGGCATGCCGCTGGCCTTGGCCCAGTCGAGCATCATCTTGTCGAAGTCGGTCATCGGATGGCGCACGTCCATCATCAGGATCACCCCGCGCAGGCACTCGCGGCTGCCCAGGTAGGCTTCCAGGTGGCGCTGCCAGTGCTGCTTGAGCGGGATCGGTACTTTTGCATAACCGTAGCCCGGCAGGTCGACCAAACGCCGTTCATCGTCCAGACTGAAGAAATTCAACAGCTGGGTGCGCCCCGGGGTTTTCGAGGTACGCGCCAGGCTGGCATGAGTCAGGGTATTGAGGGCGCTGGATTTGCCGGCGTTGGAACGGCCGGCGAAAGCCACCTCGTAACCCTGGTCTTCCGGACATTGTTCGACCTTGGCAGCGCTGAGGGCGAATGTGGCTTTCTGGCAGAGGCCGAGGATGGGGTTCTTGACTTGCATGGGATATCCGATGTGGGTGTTGCCTGACTCTGAAGGCTTGAGCCTGGCAAGCGGTGTCGTTTCCGTTTGGATGGCGGAAGTATATAATGCCCCAGTTTTTGTGTGCTCATTCTCCCAGCGAAGGAGAGCGAGCATGGGGTGTCGAACAATAGCTCGCGCATCAGAACGCAGCGCGGCCCCCAACCCTGAAGGTCGTTCCGCATGGCGAAATGGCTGCTTGCTGTCGGTATGTTCCTGCCGTTTTTCAGCGCACAGGCTACACAGGATCCCGAGGTGTTGTACAACCGCACGTGTGCGGCCTGTCACGCCGGGCAGTTGCCACAGGCCCCCCAGCGGGGTAACCGGGCAGCGTGGGAGCCAAGGCTGGCGCAAGGTGTGGATGTACTCGTGAGGCATGTGACCCAGGGTTTCAAGGCTATGCCGCCGCGTGGATTGTGCATGGACTGCAGTGCCGAGGACTACCGTTTGGTCATCCTTTGGATGAGCGGCAGTCCCGATACATAACATTTCACCCTTAGCCGTGTTGGATTAGCTGATGAACAAACTAGTCGTGAGTCTGCTGTTGACCATGGGTGTCGCAGGTGCGGCCACTGCTGCGCAACCTATCAAAGGCGATGCCGCCGCCGGCCAGGCCAAGACGGCCGTCTGTGGTGCCTGCCACAACCCCGACGGCAATAGCCTGGCACCGAACTTCCCGAAACTGGCAGGCCAGGGCCAGCGCTACCTCGAAAAACAACTGCACGATATCAAGTCCGGCAAGCGCACCGTGCTGGAAATGACCGGCATGCTGGCCGCCTTCAGTGACCAGGACCTGGCCGATATCGCCGCGTACTTTGCCAGCCAGAAGGGCAGCGTCGGGGCGGCCGACCCCAAGCTGGTCGAACGTGGCCGTGCCCTGTTCAACGGCGGCGACCTGGAAAAAGGCCTGCCTGCCTGTACCGGCTGCCACTCGCCAAACGGCGCAGGTATCGCCTTGGCCGGCTTCCCGCACCTGAGCGGGCAGCACGCGCAGTACGTGACCAAGCAGTTGACCGAGTTCCGTGAAGGCGTGCGTACCAACGATGGCGACGCCACGACCATGCGCACCATCGCGGGCAAGCTGAGCAACCACGATATCGAAGCGTTGGCCAGCTACATCCAGGGCCTGCACTGAGGTGGTTGTCGATTTCTTCGCGGCTGAACCCGCGAAGAAATTGGCGCATTAACATTCGGTTAATGTTGTAAGCCAAAGATGAAAGGGCGGCCGGACCGCCCTTTTTTGCGTCCGCAGCCGTTACACTACAGAACTCGGGCCTGGCCCGACCTGTCTCAGGTACAGGTCGCGTCGAGGCGACCCATGAATGCTCAGGAGTAAAGCATGCGTAAACTGATTCTCAGCGCTGCGTTGGTCGCCGCCAGCGTATTCGGTATGACCGCCGTTCAGGCCGCCGAGCCTGTTGCCGGCAAGGAATATATCGAGCTGAGCAACCCTGTTCCGGTTTCCGTGCCCGGCAAGATCGAAGTGGTCGAGCTGTTCTGGTACGGCTGCCCTCACTGCTACCACTTCGAGCCGACCATCAACCCGTGGGCCGAAAAGCTGCCAGCAGACGTCAACTTCAAGCGCGTACCCGCCATGTTCGGTGGCCCGTGGGACGCACACGGCCAGATGTTCCTGACCCTCGAAGCCATGGGCGTCGAGCACAAGGTTCACGCAGCAGTGTTCGATGCCATCCAGAACAAGCGCATGCACCTGACCAAGCCAGACGAAATGGCCGACTTCCTCGCCACTCAAGGCGTGGACAAGGACAAGTTCCTCGCCACCTTCAACTCCTTCGCCATCAAAGGCCAGGTCAACCAGGCCAAAGAGCTGGCGAAGAAGTACGAAATCACCGGCGTACCGAGCTTGGTCGTCAACGGCAAGTACCGCTTCGACCTGGGCACTGCAGGCGGGCCGGAAGGCGTGCTGAAAGTGGCCGACCAACTGATCGACAAGGAGCGCGCCGCTAAGTAAGCGGCGTACCCATGCCCCGCTTCAGAACCACGCGTGGCATTGGCCTGCACCAGCCGCAGGTCAACGAACATCATCTGCAGGCTCCCGGCCTGCCAGAGGATGGTCGCCTGCGGCTGCTCAGTTTCAACATTCAGGTCGGCATCAGCACCGAACGCTACCGGCACTACCTGACCCGCAGCTGGCAGCACCTGCTGCCGCATACCGGGCGTGCCGGCAACCTGCAGAAGATCGGCCAACTGCTCGGTGACTTCGACCTGGTGGCCCTGCAAGAAGCCGATGGTGGCAGCCTGCGCTCAGGCTACATCAACCAGGTCGAACACCTGGCTCACCTGGGTGCCTTCCCCTATTGGTACCAGCAGCTCAATCGCAACCTTGGGCGTTTTGCCCAGCACAGCAACGGCGTGCTCAGCCGCCTCAAGCCGCAACACCTTGAAGACCACCCTTTGCCCGGCCCGTCCGGTCGCGGTGCAATCCTGGTGCGTTTCGGCGAAGGTGAAGATGCGCTGATCGTGGTGATGATGCACCTGGCACTCGGCGCCAAGACCCGCGCCCTGCAGCTCAGCTATATTCGCGAGCTGATCGGCGGCTACCGCCATCAGGTGCTGATGGGTGACATGAATACCCATGCCACCGACCTGCTGGAGCGCTCGCCCCTGCGCGATCTGGGCCTGGTTGCCCCTCAGGTCGAGGCCACCTTCCCCAGTTGGCGCCCGCAACGGTGCCTGGACCATATCCTGCTCAGCCCAACCCTTACGCTTGAGCGTGTCGAGGTGTTGGCGCAGCCAATTTCCGATCACCTTCCCGTTGCCGTCGAGATTCGATTGCCTGATGCATTGACTGTGGATACGCTGCCGGTTTTGAGCTAATTGCCATCACCGTTTGCGGACCTGGGCATGACTGACGACGCTGAGCGCTGGAAAGAGAAATACCTTAAGAGCATCGAGCAGCAAGAGAAGCTTGAGCGCCGTTGGGACGCACGTCTCGACTTGCTGCGTCGCGGGCTTGTGCGCAGCACCCTGGCCGCCGAAGGCAGCGACAAGGTGGTGGACGCGTGCATGAAGGAAATGCGCGAGGTCATCCGCAGCGACAATATGGACGCGGGCCTTGCCGGGCTGATCCCGCGCCTGGAAAAGGCGGTGCTGGACTCCGAGCAGCGCCGGGAAACCCGTATGAACCAGGTCAGCGATGCGCTGACATCGCTGGTGAGCCAGCTGCAAGGCCTGCCGTTGCCCAGCGACATCTCGCGGCCGCTGAAAAAGCTGGCCAAGAAGCTCGATGGTGGGGTCGCCCAGTCACGTGAATTGCCCCCGCTGCTGGGCGAGCTGAGTGGCCTGCAAGGCCGCGCACTCTCTGCCTTGGGCAAGCCCGAGGAAGAGCGACCGGGCTTTTTGCAGCGTTTGTTTGGTGGGCGCGAGAACGAGCAACCCGGCGAAGCTGACGCCGAGGCTACGCTGGCAGCAGCGCCTGCGGGCGTGATGGCAGACGCAGTGCCGCAGCCGGCAGCAGCCCCCGTACAGCGCACAGCCGAAGACCCGCAGCCCGACGATGTGGACGCCCTGCTGCCGTTGCCAGCCCCGCTGACTGAGGCGCAGGCCCCTGAAGGCCCGGCGCTGATCGAAACCGCAGACACGCCGGCCACTCCCCACCCTGAGCCCGTGCCGGACGAGGCGCCCGAGCTGGAACCTGCCCTCATCCCACCTACGGCTGATGCAGAACCTGCCCAGACACTCGAAGAAACCTTCGGCGAAGATGGCCCCTATGCCCTGCCCTATGCGGTAGAGCCGCCCTACAGCCAAGTGGCCGCACACATCGAACAGACCCTGATCGGCCTGCTCGACGACCTCAGCCTGCCCGAACGGCACAAGGCCCAGGCCCTGGAAATGCGCGAGCGGGTGGCACGCGGGCTGAATTGGTATGAGCTGATCCCGGTGCTGGATGACCTGGCGGTGCTGATGTTGGCGATAACCGACAGCGGCCAGCACGAATTCGAGACTTACCTGCAACAGATCAACGAGCGCCTGGAAAGCTTCCAGAGCCACCTGCACGAAGCCAGTGCCGGGCATGCCGACAACAGCAGCGCCGCCCAGGAACTCGATACCCAGCTGCGCAAGCAGGTCGATGGGCTGCAGAGCAGTGTGCAAGGTGCCGCCGATGTGGACAGCCTCAAGCACATCCTGGAAAACCGCCTCGAAGGCCTGCTGGTAACCATGGACGAACACAAGCACGAGCGTGATCGTCGCGAGCAGGAGCTCGCCGGGCGCCTGCAAGGCCTGTCCGAGCGGGTAGCGAACATGGAACACGAGGCGCTCGGCTATCGCGAGCACCTCGAAGAGCAACGGCAAAAGGCGTTGCTGGACCCGCTGACCGGCCTGCCCAATCGCGCGGCCTGGAGCGAGCACCTGGAACGCGAGATGCTCGACTGGCATGAAAGTGGCGGCCATCTGGCCATGGCGATCCTCGACCTGGACCACTTCAAGCGCATCAACGACAACTATGGGCACCTGGCGGGGGACAAGGTGTTGAAGATCGTCGCCGACCAGCTGCGCAAACGCCTGCGAGGGCGCGATTTCATCGCGCGCTACGGCGGTGAGGAGTTCGTGCTGCTGTTCCCGCAGACCTCGCCAGCGGCCGCCGCGCAAATGGCCGAGGTGCTGCGTGCGACCATCGAAGCCTGCCCGTTTCACTTCAAGGGTGAGCGCGTGGTGATCACTGCCTCCATCGGGCTGGGCGCGTTTCGCTCGGGCGAGCGCGGCGACCAGGTGCTCAAGCGCGCCGACACCGCGCTGTACCGGGCCAAGGATCTGGGGCGCAACCGTGTCGAACAGGGGTAAAGTGTTGCCGCAGATTCGCGGCAACCACGCGCCTCTGAGAGCACGTTATACTGTAGCGCTTACACGCTGAGGCCGCTGACGTGCTTTCCACTGTTAAAAAAACACTGCTTACCTGCATGCTTGTTGCTGTCGCGGGCTGCTCGACGGGCCTGCGCATCGACCGCAGCCACCCTTCGGTCAACCAGGACAACCGTATCCAGTTCATCGTCCTGCACTACACCAATGCCTCGCTTGAGCGCTCATTGGCGCTGTTGACCCATGGCGAGGTCAGCAGCCATTACCTGATTGGCGACGGCCCGGCCACGGTCTATCAGCTGGTGGATGAAAGCCGCCGTGCCTGGCATGCCGGTGACAGCCAATGGCAGGGGCGCACCTGGTTGAACTCCACCTCCATTGGCATCGAAATCGTCAACCCAGGGTTCACCGATACCCCTAATGGTCGGGTCTGGCACCCCTACAGCGAAGCCCAGGTGCAGTCCTTGATCGCACTGCTCAAGGACATCATCACGCGTAACAAGATCGACCCCCGGCACATCGTTGGCCATAGCGATATCGCACCTTTGCGCAAGCTCGACCCGGGCCCGTTGTTCCCGTGGAAGCGTTTGGCCGATGCCGGCATCGGTATCTGGCCAGAGGCTAACGCCGTCGCCCGTCAACAAGCCTTCTTCAGCGTCAACCCGCCAAGCGTGGGTTGGTATCAGCAGGAACTGGCGCGGTTCGGCTACGCCATCGCGCAAACCGGTGAGCTGGACGTTGCCACGCGGCATGTGATCGCCGCGTTCCAGATGCGTTTCCGGCCACAACGTTTCGATGGCATGCCCGACGCGCAAACGGCCGCCATGCTGCAGGTGCTCAACCGCATGCGTTGAGCTGAGGCGCCCAACGGCGAGGGCGATTCCTGATCCAGTTGCTATACCTTAGTAATCAACTGGATGCCCTTGATGTCAGCCCTCATCTCCACGCTGCGCCAAATTTTCTACCGTCCCTGGATGCTGGCCTCACTGGCAGCAATGGCCAGCGCCGCGCTGTTGCTCACCGCCAGCATCGGCATTGCCCTGCAGCAGATGAAGCAAAGCGAGAGCGAACAGATGAATGCCCAGGGCGAGCGCTTTCTCGAACGCCTCGAACAGGTGTTCGGCCAGCTGCGTGAAGGGGTGGATATCTTGCAGGCGCAGCCTTTGCGAGGTTGCAACCCACAGATGCTGGCGGCGTTGCAGCAAGTTGGCCTGAGTTCGCGCTTCATTTATGAAGCAGCCTACGTGGACGCCAATGTCGCATGCTCCAACCGGGGTGATGAGCGGGCGTTCGAACCCCTGCGGGCGCCCGACATCAAGGGGCCGACCTACAGCTATTGGCTCAATACCACCACCGAACCCAACGAAAACCTGGCGGCCTTGATGCTGGGGCGGGGCAATTTCGTGGTGTCTACCTCGCGCGGTCACCTGACTGACGTGGTCGACCTGCCGCCTGGTGGCAGCCTGGTGGTGGTGCTGGACAACGGTACGCGGGCCATTCCGGTGCTGGGGCCACCGCAAGTATGGCCACCGCCGTCGGCATGGACAGCCAGCCACAAGTCGCTGTTGGAGCTGAGCGACCGCCTCATCTACCGCATGCCGACCAAATCACCGGACTATCAACTGGTGCTGATCGCGCCGCGCGCCAGCCTGCCCCTGCGCATGAACGGCATGCTCTGGCTGCTGTTCCCCGGCAGCGTGCTGGCCGCCTGTTGCATCGGCTGGTTGGTGCTGCAGTTGATTCTGCAGCGCCGGTCGATGAGCTCGGAGTTGCAGAACGCGTTGCGCCGAGGCGAGCTGCAGGTGCTGTACCAACCGATCATCGAGCTCGACAGCCGGCGCTGTGTGGGTGCCGAGGCCCTGGTGCGCTGGCGCCGCCCTGACGGCACCCTGACCAGCCCGGACCTGTTCATACCCTTGGCCGAAAATACCGGGCAGATCCGCCAGATCACCGATTTTGTCTTGCAGCGGGTGCTCGAACAGCTTGGCCAGCTGCTGCGTTCGCACCGCAACCTGTACATCTCGGTGAACCTTGCCGCGTGCGACGTGATGGTCCCTCGCATCGGCCGGGTCGCAGCGCGGCTGCTGGCCCAGCACCGCGTATCGGCCAGCCAGATCGCTTTCGAGGTCACCGAGCGTGGCCTGATCGACGTGGTGGTAGCCCGTGACAACCTGCAGGCCCTGCGTGCGGTGGGCCATCAGGTATTGATCGACGATTTCGGCACGGGTTATTGCAGCCTGGCCTATCTGCAGACCTTGCCCGTCGACTGCCTGAAAATCGACAAGGCCTTCATCGATGCCCTGGGCCATGACGCCGCCAGCAGCGGCGTGGCCCCGCACATCATCCGCATGGCCCATGACTTGCACCTGAGGGTGATTGCCGAAGGCATCGAATGCGAAGACCAGGCGGTACTGCTCAACAGCGAAGGGGTCAACTATGGCCAGGGCTGGCTGTTCGCCCGCCCGTTGAATGCCCGCCAGTTTGCCGAACTGGTCACCCGCGGCCGGCGCGAGGGGGCTGGGCGGCGGGCCGACGATGAGTCCTGAGGCCCGCCCCGCTGGCTACACCGGCAACGCCATGTAGAACTGGGTGCCCTGCCCCGGGCGGGAAAACACGCCCATTCGGCCGCCGTGCAGTTGCACGATCTCCTTGCACAACGCCAGGCCCAGCCCTGCACCGCCCTTCTTGCGCCCCACCTGTACAAAGGGCTCGAAGATACGCCCCTGCTGCCCATAGGCGATGCCCTCGCCGTTGTCCTCGACGCTGATGATCACGCGCTCGGCATGGCGCCTTGCGTGCAGGCGTATGCGGCCACCACTGGGGGTATGGCGCACGGCGTTGTGCAGCAGGTTGTCCAGTACCCGGTCGAGCTGGGCGACATCGGCCTGGATGCGAGGCAGCGGCAGCTCCAGCTCCTTGATCAGCTCGATCTGCTTGTGTACGGCCTGTTCGGCAAAACGCAGCTGCGCGCGCTCCAGCAGCTCATCGATGGCGCAAGGGGCGAGTTCGAGCTTCTGCAAGCCGCTCTGGTAACGAGAGAAGTTCAGCAGGTCGTTGATCAGCTGAGTCAGGCGCTGCATTTCTTCGCCGATGGTTTCGAGCAGGTCGTACTCGCGCGCCTCGGGTGGGAACTTGACCCGCTCACGCAGCAGGCCGAACGCCATGTGCATGCCTGTGACCGGTGTGCGCAGTTCGTGCGAGGCTCGCAGGACGAACTCGCTGCGCACGCGCTCGAAGGCCCGCTGCTCGGTCACATCGTGCAGCACCATCACCGCGCCCAGAATCGGCCCCTGAGGGTGGCTGACCGGTGTCAGGCTATAGGTCAGCAGGCGGGTTTCTTCATCGACGTCGATGTTCAGGTCGTCTGGCGGGCGATCGAGGCTGCCACCGCGCAGCACCTGGCGCAGCTGCTGCTCCAGCTCCGGGCGCTGCAAGGCTTCGGCCAGGGTGCTGCCAAGGCGGCTGTCGTTCCAGCCCAGCTGGCGTTGGGCCACGGGGTTGAGGTGTTCCAGGCGGCCCTGCCGGTCGATGATCAGCAGGCCATCGTCGATGCTGTCGAGCACGGCCTGCAGGCGTTGCTGGCCGGCCAGCAGCTCATCGACGTTGGTGGCCTGGTGCTTGCGCAAGGCGTCGGCCATCAGCCCGAAGCGGCGGGTCAGCTGGTTGAGCTCGCTGGCCTGGGTGACTGGCAGGGTGACGTCGAAGTTGCCCTTGCCGAGTTGATCGGCCGCCTTGGCCAAGGCTTCGATCGGTTGGCCGAAGCGTCGCGCGATGTTGTGCGCGGTGACAAAGCCCAATACCAGTATCGCCAAGCCCATCAGGCCGAGCACGCCGCTGACCAGCAAGGCGCGATCACGGGTACGTTCTTCACTGCGGGTGATGTGTTCCAGCGCCTGTTTGTGCGAATCGATGAGGTCGGTGCGTAGCTGGTTGAAGGCTGCCCCCAGTGGCTCGTCGCTGCCCATGCTGCGTGCAGGTGCGGGGCTGTCGCGGTAGGCCCGGAGGAAGGTCTGGTAATTGCTGCTGGCCTTGCTGAAACCGGTGCGTTCACCGCCTTGTTCGAGCCCTTGGTCGAGCAGCGCCTGGAAGTTGTCCTGCAACAGCCGCAGGTTTTGCGGCGCGGTGTTCTCGTCGAGGATCAGGGTCAGCTGTTCGCCAAGGTTTTGCCGCAGTTTCAGTCCCACTTCCAGCGCGTGGGTGGTGTCCCGTACCAGTTGCTGTTGCACCGTGGCCATCTGTAGCACGCTGACCAGGCCCAGCATCAGGCCCAGCAGGGCCACTGTGACCAGCGCCGAAATGCTGAGGAAAAGCCGCGTACGCAGCTTCATCTGCCACTTCATAGGTTGTACTGCTTGCGTTTGCGATACAGGGTCGAGGCATCGATGCCCAGGGTCTTGGCGGCCTGGTCGAGGGTATCGCTGGCGGCCAGCACGGCGCCGATATGCGCGCGCTCCAGCTCATCCAGGCTCAATGCCGCGCCCACGCGGGGCGCGTTGCCTGCCGGCTGTTCGCCCATGCCCAGGTGGCTGATCTCCACGCGCTCCTGCGGGCAGATGATGCTGGCGCGCTCCACGACGTTGCGCAGTTCACGAATGTTGCCGGGCCAGCGGTAGTTGAGCAGGGCAGCCCTGGCCTCGTCGCTGAAACCACGGGCGGGCCTGGAGTATTCCTTGACGAAGCGGGCCAGGAAACGATCGGCCAGGGTCAGGATGTCTTCGCTGCGTTCGCGCAGCGGCGGCAGGTGCAAGGTGATGACATTGAGGCGGTACAGCAGGTCTTCGCGGAAGCGGCTTTCGCGCACCATCTCTTCAAGGTTGAGGTTGGTGGCGGCGAGAATGCGCACATCGGCCCGGCGGGTGACCGGGTCGCCGACACGCTCGTACTCCTTGTCCTGGATGAAGCGCAGCAACTTTGGCTGCAAGGTCAGCGGGAAGTCGCCGATTTCATCGAGGAAGAGCGTGCCCCCGTCGGCCTGGCTGACGCGGCCAAGGGTGCTCTCGCTGGCGCCGGTGAAGGCGCCGCGGGTATGGCCGAACAGCTCGCTTTCCATGAGCTCGGCATTCAGCGAAGGGCAGTTGATGGTGACGCAGGCTTTGCGCGCCCGCTTGCTCCAGCCATGAATGGCACGGGCCAGTTCACCCTTACCGGTGCCGGACTCGCCGAGGATGAGGATGTTGGCGTCGGTGGTGGCGACCTGACGCGCGGTTTCCAGCACCGCCATCATGGCCGGGCTGTGCGAGTCGAGGCCGTCCTTGGGCTTGCGCACCTCGCCTTCAAGGGCTTCGAGTCGCGCCGACAGCTGGCGCACTTCCAGCTGCTTGGCGGTCGCCAGGCGCAGTTGATCGGGGCTGCAGGGTTTGACCAGATAGTCGGCGGCACCGGCCTGGATAGCATCCACCGCCGTGTCGATCGCCGAATGCGCGGTTACGATCACCACGCGCATCCACGGGGCCTGGATACGCATCTGCGCCAGCACGTCGAGGCCGTTGTCCTCGCCCAGGCGCAGGTCGAGGAAGCACAGGTCGAACACCTGGCGTTGCAGCAGGGTTTCGGCCTGTGCGGCGCTGTTGGCGGTGGCCACGCTATAGCCTTCGTCTTCGAGGCAGTAGCGGAAGGTGCGCAGGATCGCGGACTCGTCATCCACCAGCAGAATGCGGCCTTGCTTGTCCTGGGCTGATTCCATTTCCTGCGCTCCTTAGGATAGATCTTCAATTAGTGTGGGAAAAATCGGGCAAGTTGCATGGTCAATTCTGAAGGATTCTGTCCTTTGCATGCTAGCCAATGGCCAAACAATGCCCTTGAGCCGCGATATCTCGATGATTTGCTTAGAGGTGCGCGATGGCACATTGGTTGCGACTATTTTCTGTTTTTGCCAACAAAGGAGGCACTGCCATGCCCTTTTTCCCACGACTGGCCGTGTTGGCGGCCACTTTGCTGCCGGTTTTTAACCCGGCATTCGCTGACCCTGTGCAGGACGCCCGCCTGGAGGGCTCGCTGCAAACAGCCCTGTCGCTCAACCGCATGCTCAACCCCTTTCGTATCGATGTGGTGGTAGACGGCAAGCAGGCGCGGCTATCGGGTGAGGTCGAAAACACTGTCGAGCGCCAGTTGGCCGAGCATGTCGCCTTGGCCACCCGCGGCATCGAACAGGTCGACAACCAGTTGCAGGTCAATGCCCAACTGGTGGAGCGCCCGCTCGAGCTGCGTGCCTATGCCCAGCGGCTGGAGGATGCAACGTTGGCGGCGGTGATACGCGCACGGCTGCTGTGGAGCCGCACCACCGAGAAGGCGCCTATAGAAGTGCAAAGCAGCGAAGGCGTAGTGACGCTGCGCGGCAGGGTCGACAGCGCAGAGGCCAAGGAGTTGGCCGGCGTAGTGGCGCGCACCACCGACGGGGTGCACCTGGTCAACAACCTGGTCAGCCTGGACACCGCCGCCATGGCCAAGGCACGCGACAACCCGGTAGGCGCGCCGACCGGGCCGCAGCCTAGCGACAGCTGGATCGTCGACAAGATCCAGAACAGCTTCCGTTTCAGCCGCAACCTCGATGGTCTGAACCTCAAGGTCGCCAGTGAGGAGGGCCTGGTGCGGCTGTCGGGCGAAGTGGTCAGCAGCGAGCAGAAGACCATTGCTGTCGAGATTGCCCGGCAGATCATTGGCGTGCGCGGTGTGGACGCCGATCTGCTCAAGGTGGCGACCAAGGTCGAGGGCTGATCGTGCAATTCGCACGACGCCTCAGGGGCCATCGTGCAGGATACGTCCTTCGGTGCAATGTGTGATTGGTTTAAGTGTTTGATTTAAAAGGATTTTTTAATGATGCAAAGGCTGGCATGCAGGCTGCAATTACCTGTTCAGGTTTGAACAACAATTACAGCAGGAGGAGCCGGCATGAACCGCCAATCCGTCAACCGCTCGCAGAACGTCGCACTGCCTTTGCGCCAGTTCCTGTTACTGGGGATGGCGCTGCTGCTGACCTTGGCCGCTGGCCTCTTCTACTACAGCTGGCAGACCGCGCGTCTGGCGGAGCAAGTGGCGGCACAGACCGCGCTTCTGACGCAGATTCAGGCAACCCGTGCCACCAGCCTCGTGAAGGCAGCCGACCCGCTGCCATCGAGCAATGCCACCGCTTCACCGGCCACCCTGGAAAACGTCGTGCCACAGGATCGCTGGGTGTTCTGAGCCTGTGCTGTACCCCAAGGCCGGATTGATTTCAAAAAAGAAAGGAGAACCACCATGCTGAGTTGGGCTATCACTTTCCTCATCATCGCCATTGTCGCCGCCGTACTGGGCTTCGGTGGTATCGCTGGCGCGGCCACGGGTATCGCGAAGATCCTGTTCATCGTCTTCCTGGTCCTGTTCGTAGCCTCCTTCTTCTTTGGACGTGGTCGAGGTTGAAGATGCACAGGAAGCTTTGCACAGCCCTGGCTGCCGCCTGCTTGCTGGGCGGCAGTGCAGCGGCGATGGCGGCCAATGACGGCCAGGTCCGGGTCGATCAGTTGCTCGGCTCGGACCCTGAATACCGGGAAACCTGGCAGGACACGATCAAGGGCGAGGAGCGCCTGCCCGATTGGGTAGTCAACCTCACCGGCAGTGCCCAGGAGCAGATGTCGGCAGTCACCGAGGACGGCGACCAGTATCTGGTCGGGCCCTTGTGTGAAACGGCGCAAAACTGCACCTACAAGCGTCTGGTCGTGGCGTTTAGCTGGGACAAGGACCAAGCCTACGGGATGCTCGTAGAGGTGCCCGAGGGCTTGCCGAGCGACAAGTCGCCTACCCGTCATGCGCAGTACCGCTTTATTGGCGAACCGGATGATGGCATGCAGGCGATGTTGCGCGAGCAACTCAAGCGTGACCCGAAGTGGTACTGAGCTTTTATAAGCCGTTACCGATGAACGGTTATGCACTGTCACGTAATAGAAGCTGAACCTTTTTATATTTCAGCCTTCTATGATGCGCCGCCCCGAGGAGGGGCAGCACATGACCAAGGGGCCGGGCTGTTCTGACTGTTGCAGGGTCGGAGTGGCCTAGGGGTACAGGGAGTGCCTCCAGCAATGGGCCGGGTCAGGAAAGGCGGAATCGGAAGCCTCAGGTCGGTGGTGTCATCAGGGATACCATGTGCCGACCTGACTTCCGAGGAGCCAATGAGGAGCCGTCAAGGCAATCAGGCAAATTACCCTTCTTGCGTGTTTTCCCCTCAAAGACACATTTTGTCTCGACCGTACATCAACTTTTTTTCGCCCGCCAGGGTGCCCTCGCAAGTGGCATTTCGGCCATTCGGATTGTCGAACAAGCCATCTATCCCCCTTCGCACACGCTGCCAAATCTGCCTAAAAATGGCGCTTTGGTCTTGTTCGGGATTCCGAACGTTATAAATCAAGCACTTGCGACATGCCATTTTTAGCGCAAAACACTATGCAGTATCGGCATAGGGTATGCGTTTCCGGCATTAGATTTCCCCCTTCCCCATCGCAATAGTTGCCGCCTTTTCGCTGGCCCGAGCGCCCTGTCGCTCGCTCGCGGTGTCCTTGCATGAGGCCACCGGACGGAAGCTTTTCGCTCACCGTGACGTTGCCAACGGCTCTGTTACGCGCGTTTTCGTCCGGCGCCCATGACCACTAGAACAAAGGGTAAAGACATGAAGAAGGCAAAACTGAGCCTCGCCTGGCAGATCGTTATCGGTCTGGTCCTGGGCGTTGCAATCGGCGCGCTACTGAATCATTTCAGTGCGGAAAAGGCATGGTGGATCAGCAACGTCCTCCAGCCCGCTGGTGACATCTTCATTCGCCTGATCAAGATGATCGTCGTTCCGATCGTGATCTCGTCGCTGATCGTGGGCATCGCCGGGGTTGGCGACGCGAAGAAACTGGGCAGCATCGGCCTCAAGACCATCCTCTACTTCGAGGTGGTGACCACCATCGCCATCGTCGTCGGCCTGGTGTTGGCCAACCTGTTCCACCCGGGCGCCGGCATCGACATGAGCACCCTGGGTACCGTGGACATCTCCAAGTACCAGGCCACTGCGGCCGAAGTGCAGCATGAGCATGCATTCATCGAAACCCTGCTCAACCTGATCCCGTCGAACATCTTCGCGGCGCTGATGCGTGGCGAAATGCTGCCGATCATCTTCTTCTCGGTGATGTTCGGCCTGGGCCTTTCGAGCCTTCAGGCAGAGCTGCGCGACCCGCTGGTGCGTACCTTCCAGGCCGTGTCGGAGACCATGTTCAAGGTCACCCACATGATCATGAACTACGCCCCGATCGGCGTGTTCGCCCTGATCGCCGTCACCGTCGCCAACTTCGGCTTCAGCTCGCTGCTACCGCTGGCCAAGCTGGTGCTGCTGGTGTACTTCGCCATCGCCTTCTTCGCCTTCATGGTGCTGGGCCTGGTGGCTCGCGTGTTCGGCTTCTCGGTGATCAAGATCATGCGCATCATGAAAGATGAGCTGATCCTGGCCTACTCCACCTCCAGCTCCGAAACCGTGCTGCCGCGGGTGATCGAGAAGATGGAGAAGTACGGCGCGCCGAAGTCGATCTGCTCGTTCGTGGTGCCGACCGGCTACTCGTTCAACCTCGACGGTTCGACCCTGTACCAGAGCATCGCGGCAATCTTCATCGCCCAGCTGTACGGCATCGACCTGTCGTGGAGCCAGCAGCTGCTGCTGGTGCTGACCCTGATGGTCACCTCCAAGGGTATTGCCGGTGTACCGGGCGTATCGTTCGTGGTGTTGCTGGCGACCCTGGGCAGCGTGGGCATCCCGCTGGAAGGCCTGGCCTTCATCGCCGGTGTCGACCGCATCATGGACATGGCCCGTACCGCGCTGAACGTGGTCGGCAACGCCCTGGCCGCGCTGGTCATCGCACGCTGGGAAGGCATGTACGACGCTGCCAAGGGCGAGCAGTACTATGCCTCGCTGATGGCCGACAAGCAGGAAGCCGTGGTGGTTGGCGAAGCCGCCAAGCGCTGAAGCTGATGCGTTGAACAAAAAGCCCCGACTTGTCGGGGCTTTTTGTTGTGTGGGGGATTGTGGGGGGGCGCGTTGCGCCCCTTTCTAGGGACTGCGTCTTGTGTGGGCGCCTGCAATCTCCGTTATCATTCGGGCACTTTTCAGGGGGAACAATCGGATGCTCAACGGCCTTTGGCTCGGCTTTTTCCTGGTGGCGGCCGTCTCCGCCCTGGCCCAGTGGCTGATCGGCGGCAACGCCGGCATCTTCGCCGCCATGGTCGAGAGCATCTTCGCCATGGCCAAGCTGTCGGTGGAGGTGATGGTCCTGTTGTTCGGTACCCTGACCCTGTGGCTGGGCTTTCTGAAAATCGCCGAGAAGGCCGGTATCGTCGAGTGGCTGGCCAAGGTTCTCGGCCCGCTGTTCGCCAGGCTGATGCCCGAGGTGCCGCCGGGGCACCCGGCCCTGGGCCTGATCACCATGAACTTCGCGGCCAACGGCCTGGGGCTGGACAACGCAGCCACGCCGATCGGCCTGAAGGCCATGCGTGCGCTGCAGGAGCTGAACCCCAGCAGCAGCACCGCAAGCAACGCGCAGATCCTGTTCCTGGTACTCAATGCGTCGTCGCTGACCCTGTTGCCGGTGACCATCTTCATGTACCGCGCGCAGCAAGGCGCGACCGACCCGACGCTGGTGTTTCTGCCGATTCTGCTGGCTACCAGCGTGTCGACCTTGGTGGGCCTGCTGTCGGTGGCGGTGATGCAGCGCCTGCGCCTGTGGGACCCGGTGGTGCTGGCCTACCTGATCCCCGGTGCATTGCTGCTGGGCTGCTTCATGGCCTTCCTCGGCACCTTGTCGGCGGCTGCGCTGGCGGGCCTGTCGTCGATCCTTGGCAACCTCACGCTGTTCGGCGTGATCATCCTGTTCCTGGTGATTGGTGCGCTGAAGCGGGTCAAGGTGTACGAAGCCTTTGTCGAAGGCGCCAAAGAAGGCTTCGATGTGGCCAAGAGCCTGCTGCCCTACCTGGTGGCCATGCTCGTGGCAGTCGGCGTACTGCGCGCCTCGGGCGCGCTGGAGCTGGCGCTGGACGGCATTCGCCATGCGGTGAACTGGATGGGCATGGATACCCGCTTCGTCGAAGGCCTGCCCACCGCGCTGGTCAAGCCGTTCTCGGGCAGTGCGGCGCGGGCCATGTTGATCGAGACCATGCAGACCCACGGTGTGGACAGCTTCCCGGCACTGGTCGCGGCGACCGTTCAGGGCAGCACCGAGACCACCTTCTATGTGCTGGCGGTGTACTTCGGTGCCGTGGGCATCCAGCGGGTACGCCACGCGGTCGGTTGCGCCCTGCTGGCCGAATTTTCCGGCGTGGTCGCGGCGATCTTGGTCTGCTACTGGTTCTTCGGCTGAGCCTGGACCTGAGCTTGGGCCTGCGTGGCCTGGGTGACGGTCCAGCTGACCACCTGCCCGACCAGTTGGTCGCTGGCGCCGCCGAAGCCTGCCACCACCGCCGAAACCTGCCTGGCGGCCAGCGGTTGGCGGATCTCGAAGCGTTTGCTGGCGAGGATACGCTGGCTGCGCCCCTGGACCAGACGCGCATCGTAGCGAATCACCACCTCCACGGCCCCGTCCGGGCGGTACTCACTCTGAAACGCCTGCAGCTCGCCGGCCAGCTCGTAGTCGGCCTGCAGGTTGCTGTCATCGGCGCTCAGGCGTTGAACCTGGCCGTCACGCTGGAAGCCATCGAGCAGGCGGTTGCGTAGCAGCACTGGCGCGGCGTCGCTCCAGCGTGCGCCCTTGTAGCTGCTGACCACGTCTCCCTGTGGGATCACCGCGATCCGTGGGCCGGCCAGTACTTCGCTGGCCAGCGGTTTGTTGAGCCGTAGCGACCAGTCCAGCGGCGCGGCAACGCGGCTGGGTTGGTTCACCGGCAGGCGATACAGGTCCACGGGTTCGCTTTGCGGCAGGATCGAGCAGGCACTGGCCAGGCTCACCGCGGCCGCCAGGGCCAACAGGCGCAGCGATGCGTTCATGGCTGGAACTCCTTGTTGTTGTCGCGTCCGAGCAGGTAGCCGCTCGGGTCGGCCTCCAGCTGCCGGGAAATGCCCTTGAGTGCGTTGAGGGTTTCGCGCAGCTCGCGGATGGCGGGGGTTAGCTGGTTCAGGCCCTGGGCACCGTCACCGATGGCCTCACTGTTGTTCTTGAGCAGCGCATTGATGGTCGCCGTGCTTTCGGCCAGCGACTGCATGGCCTGCTCGGCGCTGCCGATGGCCTGTTTGCCCTCGCTGCCGAGCAGGCCGTTGGCGTTGCGCATCAGTGCCTGGGTTTCGGCCAGGGTGGCGCTGGCCTGTTTGCCGACCTGCACCAGTTGCGTGATGGCCTCGGCAATACTGCCGTGCTGGCCGGCGAAGGCCCCGGTGGTCTTGTCGAGATTGGCCAGGGTGCTGCTGAGGTGGCCGATGTTGTCTTCCGAGAACATCAGGTTGGCGTTGTGCAGCAGCAGATTGATGTTGGTAACCAGGTCGCTGCTGTCGTTGAGCAGGCGCGAGATTGGCGAAGGCGAGGCGATGATCACCGGCAGCTTGCCATCCTTGCCCTTGAGCTCGGGGCTATGCGGCGTGCCGCCGCTGAGCTGGATGAACGCGTTGCCGGTGACCCCGGCCAGGGTCAGCTTGGCCTGGGTATCCTCCTTGACCGGCGTGTCGCCGCTCAGCCGTACCCGGGCCAGCACGCGGCGAGGGTCCTTCGGGTCCAGGCGCAGGGTCGACACGTCGCCCACCTTGATGCCGTTGTACTGCACCGGGCTGCCGCGGGACAGGCCCGAGACGGCTTCGTTGAACACCACTTCGTAATCCTTGAAGGCATCGTCGACACTGGACTTGGTCAGCCACAGGCCAAACAGCATGGCACCGGCCACCACCAGGACGGTGACCAGGCCGATGAGGACGTGATGTGCTCGGGTTTCCATCGTTCAGCGCTCCTGGCCCGGGCGGGCGGCGGCCTGTTCGGCTGCGCGCCCGCGTGGGCCGTGAAAGTATTCTTGAATCCAGGCGTCGTCGGCTTGCTCGACCTCGGCCAGGGGGCCGGCCACCAGGACCTTTTTCTGCGACAGCACCGCCACCCGGTCAGTGATGGTGTAAAGGGTGTCCAGGTCGTGGGTGATGAGAAACACCGACAGGCCGAGTGCGTCGCGCAGGGTCAGGATCAACTGGTCGAACGCGGCGGCGCCGATCGGGTCGAGGCCTGCGGTGGGCTCGTCGAGGAACAGGATGTCCGGGTCCAGCGCCAGGGCACGTGCCAGCGCTGCGCGCTTGATCATGCCGCCGGACAGCGAGGCGGGGTATTTGTCGGCGGCCGAGATGGGCAGCCCGGCCAGGGCCAGCTTGACCCCGGCCAGGTGCTCGGCGTCGGTGCGGGACAAGCCGGCGTGTTCGATCAGCGGCAAGGCGACGTTTTCGGTGATGGTCAGCGACGAGAACAGCGCGCCCTTCTGGAACAGCACGCCGAAGCGTCGCTCGACCAACGAACGCTGTTCTTCACGCAACTCGGCCAGGTCCTGGCCAAATACCTTGATCTGCCCCTCGTTTGGCCGTCGCAGGCCGATGATGCTGCGCAACAGCACCGATTTGCCGCTACCCGAACCACCGACCACGGCAAGGATCTCGCCCCGGTACAGGTCCAGGTCGAGGTTTTCATGCACGCTCTGGCTGCCGAAGCGGTTACAGATGCCCCGTGCCTCGATCACGGTTTCCCGGCCACTCACCAGCCCATCTCCATGAAGAACAGTGCCGCCACCGCATCCAGCACGATGACCACGAAAATCGACTGCACCACTGCCGAGGTGGTGTGGGCGCCCACGGACTCCGCGCTGCCGCTGACCTTGAAGCCTTCAAGGCAGCCGATGGCGGCGATCAGGAAGGCAAAAAACGGTGCTTTGGCCAGGCCGACGAGGAAGTGCTGCACACCGATGTCGGTTTGCAGCAGCGACAGGAACATGGCGGGCGAGATGTCCAGCGACAGGGCGCACACCACCGCGCCGCCGACGATGCCGCAGATCATCGCGAGGAAGGTCAGCAGTGGTAACGAAATCAGCAGTGCCAATACCCGTGGCACCACCAGCAGCTCCATGGGGTTGAGGCCCAGGGTACGGATGGCGTCGATTTCTTCGTTGGCCTTCATCGAGCCGATCTGCGCGGTGAAGGCACTGGCCGTGCGGCCGGCCATGAGGATGGCGGTCAACAGCACGGCAAACTCACGCAAGAACGAGAACGCCACCAGGTCGACGGTGAAAAGGGTCGCGCCGAACGCGGCCAGCACCGTTGCGCCCAGAAACGCCACCACTGCGCCCACCAGAAAGGTCAGCAAGGCGACGATGGGCGCAGCATCCAGGCCGGTCTGTTCGATGTGCGCCACGACCGGCGTAAGCCGCCAGCGGTGGGGCTGGAAGGCCCGGCGCAGCAAGGTTTCGAGAATCAGGCCGACGAAGCCGAGCAACTGCCGGGTGTCTTGCCAGAGGGTGCTGACGGCACGGCCGATACGCTCGAGCAGCAACAGCAGCACCGGGCGTTCGGCCTCCTTGACCGGAATGCAGTAGTCCTGCACCGAGCAGTACACGGTCTTGAGCAGGGCACGGCTGGCGTCGGGCAGGCCATCGGTGCAGTGCGACAGGCGTTCGGCGCCGAGCAGTTCGGCCAGCAGCGAGGCGCCGGCGGTGTCGAGACGGCCCAGTTGGCTGAGGTCGGCAACGGCGTCGTTGCTGCATTGCGTGCGCAGGCGTTCGCTGTCGCGCTTGAGGCTGGCGTAGTGGGCCAGGGTCCAGTCACCGGTAATACGCAGGCAGGGCGGTTGGTGGCTGGTGTCCAAGGTGGCGCTGGGGGGTGTCATAGGCTCCATGCAACTGACTCGGCGCTAAGGCTTAGGGGCTGATCATAGCGCAGAGGGCATGGGGCGGTTTATTGATTGTGTGCTTAAACCAGGAAGCTATGGGCTCGGCGCATCGTCGACCACCTTGAACCGCAGCACCCCGATCACCTGGCCGTCCTCGGTCAGCACCCTCACCTGCCATTTACCGACCGGGTTAGGCGGGAAGTTCTGCTTGTGGGTCCAGGCCCGGTAGCCTTCCTTGCGCCCGCCATGAATATCCAGCGCAATCCGGTCCACTTCCTTGCCGTCTTTTTGCCACACGTGGTAGATGCGCTCGTTCAGACCCCGGGGTGCGTTGACCGAGGTGTACGCATACAGCCCGCTGGTCTTGATGCGGCTGGCGGCAATCTCGTCCAGCGACTCGCCAGGTTGGCGATTGAGTACTTCGGTGCTCACGGCCACTTCGGTCATCCACAACGTCGCCGGTGGTACCCACGAGCGCAGCAACCACCCCCCGCCGCCCACCGACAGGGTTACCAGAACCAGCGCCACGCCGCGCCGCCAGGTATTGACCGGGAAGCTGCTGGCCAGGCTCGGGAACGACAGGGCCATGGCAATGATCAATGCCAACTTGAAGCTTTGCGCGGTGGTCAGGTGAAGAATGATCGGCAGTGCGGTGAGCAGCGCCGCGAACAAGGTCAGTGTGTGCAGCGCGAGGAACAGCCAGCGCCGTGGCGCCAACCACTTGTAGTACAGCGGGTCGACGATCGAGATCAGCCCGGCGGCGGCGAGCAGGCCGGTGAACACCAGTTGGCCGCTGTTCCAGGTGGTGGTGATGAAGAAGAACGGCAGGACGAAGAACAGTGTTTCCTGGTGGATCATCTGCGTCGCATAGCGCAGCAACGGTTGCGGGATCTCGCGCTTGAAGGTGCGGGCGAACAGGCCGGTGAGGGTGTTTTCCAGCATCAGCCAGACCCAGCTGACCAGCATCAGGATCGCCACCCAGCTGGCCAGGCCGGCCTGGCGGTCGACCAGGATGAAGCTGCCGATGCCGGAGAGGAAACCTCCGAGCGCGATGATGCCGGGGTAGCGTTTAAGCAGTTCGATGATGCGCTGGACGATGCGGGGAATTGGGGGCATGGGTCTACAACAGGGAGAGATAGGGTGGCTGTGCCGGTCTCTTTTCGGGCAACCCCGCGAAGAGGCCGGTACTGGCTAAAGGATACCGCCGAATCACGCTTTGCGTGTAGCACCGCTCGGTGGTTGCGGGGTATGCCGGCGCCAACGCAGCAACCCGGCCGCCAGGATCAGCCCCAGCAGCAAGGCGAGCAACCCGTACAGCTCGTCATAACCCAGCAGGGGCTTCTCGATGCGCAGGTAGCCCTGATCCTTGAGCAGAGCCTGCAACGCTTCGTTGGCCTGCGCCAGGCTGACCTGCCGCAACTTGCGCACCGGGTTGGCAAAGCGCCCGTCGTTGTAGTCGTTCAACGCCCCCCAGTAGTAGTCGGCCAAGGCGCTGTTGCCCTGGGTGCTCCAGCTTTCCCGGGCCATGCTGGCGCCCTTGATGCGGGCGAAGGTGTCCGGGTCGAGGCCTTCCTTGCGCAGGTGGTCGAACAACCCCTGCATCACCTTGACCGCCTGGTCGACGTCGTCGCGTTCCAGGTCGGCGTTGAGGCTGAGCATGCCGCTGTCACCGAAGCTCTCGCGCTGTACCGACGGCCCGTAGGACAAGCCATTGCGCAGGCGCAGCTGGTCATACAGCGCCCAATCCAGGTAGCGCGACAGCAGGTCGAGGGTCGGCTGATGGTCGTTGTCCAGCACCGGCTCGATGAACAGCCAGTGCAGCTTGACGCTGTCGCCCAGCCAGCCGCGGGTCAGGTCGCGGCGTTGCTCGGCCTGCTGGCTGATGCTTTCGAGGTTGCGGCGCTCTTCCGGCTCGGTTGCCGGCAGCTCGCCAAAGGTGCGCTCCAGGTACGCCGGCAGCAGGCGGTCGAGGCCGCCGACCATGATCAGGGTCATGTTGTTGGCCGCGTACCAGCGGTCGCGCAAGGCCTGCACCTGCTCCAGGGTCATGTCGTCGATGTTCGAGCGCTCGGCGCACTTGAGGCCCAGTTCGGTCGCCAGTTGGTCACTGGCGGGGTGGCCGATGTCCTGGCGGTCCAGCCAGCGTTGCAGGTGGCCATAGTGGCCGCCGTCCTCGCGCTCGATGATCCTTTTCGCCGTGGCCAGGGCCTTGGCGTCGATAGGGGTGTCGCGGATCACCGCCAGCAGCAGGTCGAGCACTTTACGCTGGTTACGCGCAGGTGCCTCGATCACGAACGTGGTGTCGGCGCTGCTGGTATAGGCGTTCCACTCGCCACCCAAGGCTTGCAGGCGCTCTTCCAGGCCGCCCTCGCCGGTTTCGTCGATACCGCTGAACAGCAGGTGCTCGAGCAGGTGTGGCAGCTCCTTCTGCTCACAGTCGAAGTCATCCAGGCCAACCCCGACCACCAGGCGGATGGCCACGTGGTCACGTTCATAGCCGTCCTTGAGGATGACCTGCAGACCGTTGGGCAACAGGTACCCCTCTACCCGCGAGCGGTCGAGGGCCAGGGTGGGCAGGCTGCAGATCAGCAGGCAAACGAACATCAGGCAACGCATGGGCGAGCTTGGCTCTCCTGGTAGGCGAAATCACGGCAAGCGGGCTTCGTCCGGCACAGTGTCGAGCATCAGCCCGCCGGTGTCAGAGCCGCCTAGTACCACATAGGCACTGCTGCAGAACAAAGAGTTCAACCGCTTCATGTCGGCAATCAGCTCCAAGTGTAGCGAACTGGTCTCGATACTTTGCACCACCTTGCGTTGCAGGCGGCTGACATGCGCGTGGGCAAGGCGCCTTTCCTGCGCCCGGAAACGGCGTTTTTCGCGCAGCAGCAGCTGCGCGCTCTCGGGGTCTGCGCTGAGAAACACCGACAGGCCGAGGCGCAGGTTCGACAACAGCTGTTCTTGCAGGCCGGTCAGTTCCTCCAGGCCGACCTGGGAAAACGCCCGGCGTTGGCTGGTTTTCTGCTGCTGGACCTTGCGCAGCATGCGCTCGACCAGGTCGCAGGCCAGCTTGAGGTTGATCGCCAGTTCGATGATTTCGGCCCAGCGCCGGTTGTCGCGCTCGCTGAGGTCCTCCCGCGTCATTTGCGCCAGGTACAGTTTGATGGCGCTGTACAAGGCCTCGGCGTCCTCGCCCAAGGCGCGCACCTGCTGTGGCAGGGCTGTCTGGGTGCCGCGCAGGGCGCCGAGCATGGCTTCGAGCAGGCTGTCGACGATATCGCCCAGGCGCAGGGTCTCGCGGGCGGCATTGGCCAGTGCCAGGCTGGGGGTGTCGAGCGCCGAGGCATCGAGGTGGCGCGGGCGCACTTGGCCGTTGCCGTTTTCGCGTTCGGGCAGCAAGGTGTTGCACAGTCGGCCCATGGGTTTGACGGTGGGCAGCATGATCAGGCAGCGCAAGGTGTTGTAGAGCAGGTGGAAGCCGATCACCAGTTCCTGAGGGCTGAAGCTCAGTGTGTCCATCCACGTCACCAGCGGGTGCAGCACCGGAATGATCAGCACCAGGCCGATCAGCTTGTACAGCAAGCTGCCCAGGGCCACACGCCGCCCGGCGGCGTTCTGCATGCTGGTGCTGATGAACGCCAGCAAGCCGCTACCGATGTTGGCACCGACCACCAGGCCGATGGCCACCGGCAAGCTGATCAGTTCGGCGCCGGCCAGCGTCGCGGTGAGCAACACGGCCGCCAGGCTGGAATAGGAAATCATGGCAAACAGCGCGCCGACCAGGGCATCGAGCAAGATGTCGCCGGTCAGCGAGGCGAACAGCACTTTCACCCCCTGGGCATGGGTGATCGGCGCAGCGGCCTGCACGATCAGCTCCAGGGCCAGGATGATCAAGCCAAGCCCGATCCCTACCCGGCCCAACTGGCCGACCCGGGTCTGCTTGCGGGAAAGGAAGAAGATCACCCCCAGAAAAATCAGCAGCGGTGACAGCCACGACAGGTCGAAGGTCAGCACCCTGGCCATGAGCGCGGTGCCGACATCGGCGCCGAGCATGATCGCCAGGGCCGGCGTCATGGCCATCAGGCCCTGGCCAACGAAGGATGTGACCAGCATGGCAGTGGCGTTGCTGCTCTGCACCATGGCGGTGACGAGGATCCCGGCGATGAACGCCAGGGGGCGCTTGTTCATGTTCTGGCTGATGATGCGGCGCAGGTCGGACCCGAATACCCGCAGGATGCCAGTACGCACGATATGTGTGCCCCAGACCAATAGCGTCACGGCCGAGAGCAGGTTGAGCAGGGTCAGCATGGCGAAGCCCCCTGTTGCCGATGGCCCATGCGGGCCAAGAAGTGGAGCGTGGGCGCTTGAGAAATTTCAGTGCCCACTCAAAGCTTTAGTTGTTTTGCGCAGCTGTTGCCAGCTTCGCATGGCTGTCATTCATTTGAAACACACCGCGCATGAATGATTGCCCTGTATTTCTGTGGCCTCAGAAACGAAAAAAGGCCCCGTAGGGCCCTTTTCTGCAAAACGCTTCCTGGGTTTATTGACCCGGAATGTCCTTGCGCAGTTTCACCGGATCACTCTCTTTGCCATCCTTGCGCGACAAGGCAGTGCGCATACGGATGTTGATCGCTTCCACCGCCAGCGAGAACGCCATGGCGAAGTAGACGTAGCCTTTTGGCACATGCACGTCGAACGATTCGGCGATCAGTACGGTACCGACCACGATCAGGAACGACAGCGCGAGCATCTTCAGCGAAGGGTGCTTGTCGATGAAGTTGCTGATGGCACCGGCGCACAGCATCATCACCAGCACGGCGACGACGATGGCGGCGATCATCACCGGCACATGAGACACCATGCCTACTGCGGTGATCACCGAGTCCAGCGAGAACACGATGTCGATGATGGCGATCTGGATGATGGTGTAGAAGAACTTGCCGCCCGCGCCTTTTGGCTCGTCGCTGCTTTCGTCTTCGCCTTCCAGGCCGTGGTAGATCTCCTGCGAGCTCTTCCACAGCAGGAACAGGCCACCGAAGAAGAGGATCAGGTCGCGCCCGGAGATGCCGTGGCCGAAGACCTCGAACAGGTCGGCAGTCAGGCGCATGACCCAGGTGATCGACAGCAGCAAGAGGATGCGCGTGACCATGGCCAGGGCCAGGCCGAAGATCCGGGTACGTGGCTGCATGTGCTTGGGCATGCGGCTGACCAGGATCGAGATCATGATGATGTTGTCGATCCCGAGCACGATCTCAAGCGCGGTGAGGGTGAAAAAGGCAACCCAGATTTCCGGGCTGGTCAGCCATTCCATGTGTATTCCTTCGAGCGATAAAGGCGACGCGCCCGGACAAGGGGCGCGTCGCGGTAGGGTAATACGTGTTTATTAAAGACTACTGAACAGCGGGAAAATGCCCATCAGCAATGCGGCGAGCATTATGCACAGGCACACCAGAACTGCCCACTTCAAGGTGAAGCGCTGGTGGTCGCCGAATTCGATGCCGGCCAGGGCCACCAGCAGGTAGGTGGAGGGTACCAGGGGGCTGAGCAGGTGTACCGGCTGGCCGACGATCGACGCACGGGCCATCTCGACCGGGCTGATGCCATAGTGGCTGGCCGCTTCGGCAAGCACCGGCAACACGCCGTAGTAGAAGGCGTCGTTGGACATGAAGAAGGTGAACGGCATGCTCACGATCGCAGTGATCACCGCCAGGTACGGGCCCATTGCATCGGGGATGACCGCCAGCAGGCTCTTGGACATGGCATCGACCATGCCGGTGCCCGACAGGATGCCGGTGAAGATACCGGCGGCAAAGATCAACCCGGTGACGGCCAGCACGCTACCGGCATGGGCGGCAATGCGGTCCTTCTGCTGTTGCAGGCAGGGGTAGTTGACGATCATGGCGATGCTGAAGGCGATCATGAACAGCACCGGCAGTGGCAGTACGCCTGCGATCAGGGCAACCATCAGGGCTGCGGTCAAGGCGCCGTTGAAGTACAGGAGCTTGGGGCGGCGTGCATCCGGGTACTGCGAAACGGTGATTTCGCTGTGGTCGATGTCGTCGGTCGGCAGGTGCAGCTCGCCCAGGCGGGCACGCTCGCGTTTGCCGTACATATAGGCAATGGCCAGGATCGCCAGCACGCCGAACAGCATCGCCGGGATCATCGGCACAAAAATGTCCGATGGGTCCACGTGCAGGGCGCTGGCGGCGCGGGCGGTCGGGCCACCCCACGGGGTCATGTTCATCACACCGCCGGCGAGAATGATCAGGCCGGCCATGATCCGCGGGCTCATGCCCAAGCGGCTGTACATCGGCAGCATGGCGGCGCAGCAGATCATGTAGGTGGTGGCGCCGTCACCGTCGAGCGAGACCACCAGGGCCAGCACGGCGGTGCCCACCGAGACTTTCAGCGGGTCGCCTTTGACCAGCTTGAGGATCTTGCGCACGGCCGGGTCGAACAGGCCAGAGTCGATCATCAGGGCGAAATAGAGAATGGCGAACATCAACATCACACCGGTGGGCGCGAGTTTGCTGATGCCTTCGAGCATCATCGGGCCGATCTTGGCGGAAAAACCACCGAACAGGGCGAACAGGATCGGTACCAGGATCAGCGCGATCAAGGCCGACAGGCGCTTGGTCATGATCAGGTACATGAAGGTGATGACCATGGCAAAGCCGAGGAAGGTCAGCATGGCAATACTCCAGGCGTGGCGCGGCGAAAGGACTGTCGATTCGGGCGGATCAGCGCGTCGGGCGCTGCGCAGGGAGCTTGCGAAGGGGCACTACGAGAGGGCGGGCACAGGAATACATCAGAATCACCATTGTTGTTGTTGATTGGGCCGGGCGCGGAAAATTCCGGATGCCCTGGCTGACCGGTCTTGTGCCGGTAGTGGGCGCTATCCTATGAGGGCAAGCTTTCAGCCAGCTTTCGCTGAGACAAAGGCGACAGGAGGTAGGTGATGCAGGATGTGACCGAGGGTGGCTGCCATTGTGGCGCCTTGCGTTATCGGTTGGAGGGCACGCTGACGGATGTTGCCCACTGCCATTGCACGATTTGCCGGCGGGTCAGTGGTGGCTTGGTGGTGACCTGGCTGACCCTGCCCCGCACGGGTTTTCAATGGCTGTCGGGCGAGCCGAACTGCTATGTGGCGCCGGCCAGTTGCAGCCGGTACTTCTGTGGGCATTGCGGGGCGCATGTGGCACTGGTCACTGCGCACAGCCCGCACAGCATCGATGTGACGGTGGCGACGCTGGACCACCCGGAACGGGTGCGGGCCAACCGGCATATCTGGATTGGTAGCCGGCTGCCCTGGTTGCACCTGGATGAGGACTTGCCGGGCGAGGCTGAGGAAAGCTTGTAGGCCTCTCCTACAACTGCAGCCCACCTGCGGCCTTGTGCAATGCCCGCAAATGCTCGCCCACTTGCTTCACGTTGGCCTCTATCGCGGCAATTTCCTTGGCCCGCGACGGGTCCAGCAGCGCCCTCACCTCTTTGTCCAGGTCGGTGCTCAACCGCAGCAACTGGGCCTGCCGCTCGCTGCTGACCTTCTCCAGGTGCTTGCGCTCATCAGGCTGCGGCAGGCCGTAGCCTTTGGCATCCAGCAGTTCTGCCGGGCGGCTGAGAAAACCGCTATTGGCGAGCATCTGCTGCAGCGTCTGGTTGGCCTTGTCGATGCTGCCATCCTTCAGTGCAGCAGCGTTCAGGTAGCGCTGCTTGACTTCGTCCTGGGCCAGCAACAGCTGGCGCCGCAAGCTGGCCTGTTCCAGCAGCAGCAAGGCGGCGCTGGTGCGCAGGTCGGCTTGGGCGAACCAGCTGCGGCGCTGCTCGGCATCCAGGGCCAGCCAGTCCTCGACCTTGTCCTGCTTGATCGGCAGCTGTTTTTTAAGCACGTCGAACATGGCCTGGTAGCGGTCGCGGTAGGAGTCGAAGCGGTAACCCAGGCGCAGCGCTTCGCGTGGGTCATCGAGCACACGGGTATCGGCAATGCCCCGCCCTTTGAGCACTTCCAGCAAGCCGTTGGGCATGATGCTGTCCAGGTCGTTCAGGCGTGGGTTAGCCGTGCCGCTGCGCAGCAGTTTCAGCGACTCGACCGCGCAGTTGTTGGACAGGAAGTAGTAATTGCCGTCGTAGCTCCAGTGCATTTCTGCAGCCTGGCGCACCAGGCTCTCGACTTCCTGGCGGTCGAGCCTGAGCGGGATCGAGGCCAGGCTGCGCAGCTCGGTCTTGGTGTATTCGTCGATCACCTGGCCCAACGGCAGCACGAACAACCGCGACGGGTAAGCGCCGACCAGGCCGTCCCAACTGGACAGCTGCACATCATTGACGAAGGCGCGGTACGACAGCACCAGGTGCTGGTCGAGGTCCAGGCGGCAATCCGGGCCGCGCGGCCGCCCAGGCTTGCAGATGACCAGGCGCAGCATGCTGTGGCCCCAGCGGCTGACCCAGTTCTGATTGGCCTCGGCCAGCAGGTAGTCGACCTCATAGACGCGCTCGGGGTCGATCTCGCCCAATGGTTGGCGGGCGAAGTCGCTGCCGGCATTGAGGAACGGCAGGCCTTTGGCACAGGCTTGCTGCTCGGGGGCCCAGCCGAAGTGGTCGCGCAGGTACTGGTTCAAGGCTGGGCGCCGGCAGGCATAGCTCGGGTCGAGGAGGAAGTACTCCATATTGACCGCGATGAATTCCTTGGGGCTGCTCAGCTCATAGCTGTCGGGGCTGCGTACGAACTGGCCGTTGTGCTGCTCGCGTTCGCCACGGCGGCCGACATACTGCTGCCAGCCGGCAAGGTCGAGCAGGCGTGGGTCATCGCTCAAGGTGAAGCGCCGCTCGGCCTGGCCGCGGCACGCCTCTGGCAGGCCGACTTTGCCCACGGTGCCCTGCTGGCGCTTGCAGCGGGCGATCAGCGAGCGCTCGGTAGCGGGCCATAGCCGTGCGCGGTCGTAAATGTGGGTCAGCTCATGCAGCACAGTGGCCAACAGCTCCTCCCGCACGGTGCCATGCGGGCGGTCGGTACGTTCGTGGGCGGCGCTGCCATCGGCCAGCCCTGGCAACAGGCGGCTGTTGAGCTCCAGGGTGGAAACCAGCGATGCCTGGCCATATGCGTCGGCAGGCATGCGCGCGCTCCAGCTGACCAGCACACGCCGGTCCAGTTGCTGTTTGAAGCGCGGCGGCAGCTTGCCCAGCGCTTCGTCGAGCAGTGCCTGGCTGGCTTGAGTTTGTTGAGGGTCGAGGCCGGAAGCCTGCAGCACCAGCTGCAGGTCGGCCAGGGCGGGCGTACCGAGCAGCGTCAGGGCGCAGCCGAGCAGCCAGGCACGCACCTGGTTCACAGTGCCAAGATGGCTTCGGCCAGTACCTGGTCGCTGGCGCCACGCGCTTCAGGCAGGCGCTCGCGCAGGGTGTTGAAGGCAGCCTCGAGTTGGGCGCCACGGATGTCACCGTTGCTGGCGACGAAGCTGGCAGCATCGTCGTGCGCTTCACGCACGACTTTGGAGTCACGGATCGATGTCGTGGTGTCTGAGGTGAAATCGATCGAGCGGCCGAAGGCGCGCACGATGATATTGCTGGTGGCCACCAGAGTCTGTGCCTGGGCCAGGTCGGCCAGCAGCAGCATGCCGAGGGTAGCGGCGATCAGCGGTTTACGCATGGAGCATCTCCGAAAAATACAGGGAGTCAGGTGTAGTCATTGGACGAGAATTGCCTGCGCCAGTTCCAGGTCGCCGACAGCCTGCCGTGCACAGTGGTGGCGCAGTGAATCGAGAGCCGCTTCCAGGCGCGCACCGCGAATCATGCCATCGCTGGCGACGAATGCTGCTGCATCGTCACGGGCTTGGCTGACCAGCTTGCGGTCGAACGGCGCGGTGGTGACTTGGCTGGTGACATAGCCGGTGATGACCAGGCTTTGTGTGGTGGTGTCCATGGCATGGGCACTTGCCATGCTCAGGGGCACGCCAACGGCGGCGAACAACAACGGCAAAAGATAACGCATGGGCTTCTAAAGGCTGAAAACGTGGGCAGTGAAGGCGCATGCGGCTGTGCGGGCGAACACCCGCGCAGCCGCATGGCTCGGTGGCAGGTCAGAGCGCCAGGATGGCCTGTGCCAACTGTGCGTCGCTGGCCTGCAGGGTCGGCATTTGCCCACGAATGTGCAGGAAGGCGCTTTCCAGCTTGGCGCCGCGAATAGCGCCTTGGCTGCCGACGAAGCTGGCGGCGTCGTCACGGGCGGCCTGGACGATCTTGTCGTCGCGGAACGACGAAGACACGTCGGAAGTGGCGTCGGTCGAGGCGGCTACAGCGCCCACGACTGCGTCGGTGGTGACGACGAAGCTGGTGGCGCTGGCGGTGCCTGCCAGGCTCAGCATCAGGGCGGCGCCAATCAGATGTTTACGGGACATGATCGTGGACTCCTGGGGATTCTGCTAATCGGACGCTCGCACTGCGCGCCTCGGTACTTTTTCAACATCCGGTTCTACCAGACTGTTAAGCCAAGCGTATCACGCGCCGGTGTTTCTGGATGTTAATGAACGGCGCGCTCAAAAACTGTGCTGGTGTGTTTATGATTTTAAATAAACTGTACCTGTTGTGCTGCCAAGTGCTCTAGCGCGAGGGCCAGACACAAAAAACCCGTTGCAGTCACCTGCAACGGGTTTTGGAATTTGCGGTGCCGGCCGCAGCCGGCAAGCCGGAGCTTAGCGCCAGAAAGGCTTGCTCAGCTCTTCGTAACGCTGCGACTCGCTGATACCGGCGTCGGCCAGCAGGCGGGAGTCCAGGCGAGCCAGTTGACGGCGGCTGGCCATGCGACGCTGCCACAGCAGCAGGGTGGACAGAGCGCGCAGAGGCATCGAAGCGCTGGATTGCTGGGCGTTGCTTTCAAAAACCAGACCGGAACTGAGTGTACGTTCCATGATGTTTCATCCTTCCGCTTATGGCGGGATTAGGTAGTGATTTAACTGATGCCAATGATCCTCCTCTCTTGTCCATAACAGTAGATACAGTTCTGTTGCATTACGATGGTTCAGTTAACTGTGTAACCCTACTGTTGCACTCGAAATAGGCGCAACTGTACTGGTCTGCACTTTTATGGTGCGTTAATGAGTAAAGACAGGTTTGTGAAGGCAGGCTTGAAGCGTGATGATCAGTACAGTAGTACAGTTTGTTCAGATGATCATGAGGGCGACCTTGCGTCGCGAAAGGGCTGCTGTGCAGCAGCCCCCTTCCAACTGATCAACTGGCGAGCATACGCCCAGTCTCTTCCAGGTTTTCGTGCCAGCTCAACGCCTCGCGCAGAATGTGCGGGGTATGGCCACCACGTTGGCACGCACGCTCGAAGTAATCGTTAAGCGCTGCGCGGTAATCCGGGTGCACACAGTTGTCGATGATCGCCCGGGCGCGCTCGCGTGGCGCCAGGCCGCGCAAGTCTGCCAGACCCTGCTCGGTGACCAGGATGTCGACATCGTGCTCGGTGTGGTCAACGTGGCTGACCATCGGCACCACGCTGGAAATCGCCCCACCCTTGGCAATCGACTTGGTGACGAACACAGCCAGGTGGGCGTTACGGGCGAAATCGCCAGAACCGCCGATGCCGTTCATCATCCGCGTGCCGCAGACGTGGGTGGAGTTGACGTTGCCGTAGATATCGAACTCCAGTGCGGTGTTGATACCGATGATGCCCAGGCGGCGTACCACCTCGGGGTGGTTGGAGATTTCTTGCGGGCGCAGCACCAGTTTGTCCTTGTAGCGCTCCAGGTTGCCAAACACATCCGCGTTGCGGCGGCTGGACAAGGTAATCGAGCTGCCCGAGGCAAAGCTCAGCTTGCCAGCGTCGATCAGGTCGAAGGTCGAGTCCTGCAGTACTTCGGAGTACATGGTCAGGTCTTCGAACGGCGAATCGATCAAACCGCACATCACCGCGTTGGCGATGCTGCCGATACCGGCCTGCAGCGGGCCGAGCTTGTTGGTCATGCGGCCGGCGTCGACTTCCTTCTTGAGGAAGTTGATCAGGTGGTCGGCGATGCCTTGGGTCTCGTGGTCAGGCGGTAACACGGTGGACGGCGAGTCCGGCTGGTCGCTGATGACGATACCGACAATCTTGGCCGGGTCGATCGGGATGGCCATGCTGCCGATGCGATCATCGACCTTGACCAACGGGATCGGTGTGCGGGTCGGGCGGTAGGTCGGGATATAGATGTCGTGCAGGCCTTCGAGGTTGGCGTTGTGCGACAGGTTGATCTCGACGATCACTTGCTTGGCGAAGATCGCGAAGCTGGCCGAGTTGCCCACCGAGGTGGTCGGCACGATGTGGCCTTGCTCGGTAATGGCCACCGCTTCGATAACCGCGATATCCGGCAGCTTGAGCTGCTGGTTGCGCAGTTGTTCGACGGTTTCCGAAAGGTGCTGGTCGATGAACATCACCTGGCCATCGTTGATGGCCTTGCGCAAGGTGCTGTCGACCTGGAAGGGCATGCGGCGGGCCAGCACGCCGGCCTCGGTCAGCTGCTTGTCCAGGTCATTGCCCAGGCTGGCGCCGGTCATCAGGCTGATTTTCAGTGGCGACTGCTTGGCACGTTCGGCCAGGGCATGGGGTACGGCTTTGGCTTCGCCGGCGCGGGTGAAACCGCTCATGCCGACAGTCATGCCGTCCTCGATCAGACCAGCGGCATCAGCCGCACTCATTACCTTGCTGTGCAGGGAGGACAAGCGGATACGATCACGGTACATGGATTGTTATCTCAGGCTACTGAAGCTACTGGAGCGCAGTCTAGAGATTTCGCCGGTTGCCGTCCCACGACCATGGTCGTATGAGAAGCCCGGAAGTAGAGCCGTTGATCTGGATCAGGCAAATGCAAAAAGCCCCGCAGATTTCTCGGCGGGGCTTCTTATATAGCGCACGGTTTGCCGCGATGGAGTTACTCCACCGCTTTGACCATATCCTCGATTACCTTCTTGGCATCACCGAATACCATCATGGTCTTGTCCAGGTAGAACAGTTCGTTGTCCAGGCCTGCATAGCCACTGGCCATGGAGCGCTTGTTGACGATGATGGTCTTGGCCTTGAACGCCTCAAGGATCGGCATGCCGGCAATCGGCGATTTGGGGTCGTTCTTCGCTGCCGGGTTGACCACGTCGTTGGCGCCCAGCACCAGTACCACATCGGCCTGGCCAAACTCGGCGTTGATGTCGTCCATCTCGAACACCTGGTCGTAAGGCACTTCGGCTTCGGCCAGCAGCACGTTCATGTGCCCTGGCATACGGCCTGCCACCGGGTGGATCGCGTACTTCACAGTCACGCCGTTGTGGGTCAGCTTCTCGGTCAGCTCCTTCAACGCGTGCTGGGCACGGGCAACCGCCAGGCCGTAGCCAGGCACGATGATCACCGTGTCGGCATTGCTGAGCAGGAAGGTGGCGTCGTCGGCCGAGCCGGATTTTACCGGGCGAGCTTCCTGGGCGCCCGCTGGGCCTGCAACATCCGTCGCGCCACCGAAGCCGCCGAGGATGACGTTGAAGAACGAACGGTTCATCGCCTTGCACATGATGTACGAGAGGATCGCACCGCTGGAGCCGACCAGTGAGCCTGCAATGATCAGCATCGAGTTGTTCAGCGAGAAGCCGATACCCGCAGCGGCCCAGCCCGAATAGCTGTTGAGCATCGACACCACCACCGGCATGTCCGCGCCACCGATCGGGATAATGATCAGTACGCCCATGATGAAGGCCAGGGCCAGCATCAGGGTGAAGGCACTGTAATGGCCGGTGAAGGTGAACAGCAGGCCAAGGGCGATGGTGGTCAGGCCAAGGATCAGGTTCAGCTTGTGCTGGCCGGCGAACTGTACCGGTGCGCCCTGGAACAGGCGGAACTTGTACTTGCCCGACAGCTTGCCGAAGGCGATTACCGAACCTGAGAAGGTGATGGCACCAATGGCTGCACCGAGGAACAGCTCCAGGCGGTTGCCGGTGGGGATCGGGTCGCTGATGGCGGCGACGATGCCCATCGACTGGGGCTCAAGCACGGCGGCAATGGCGATGAATACCGCAGCCAGGCCGATCATGCTGTGCATGAAGGCGACCAGCTCCGGCATCTTGGTCATCTCGACTCGCTTGGCCATGACCGAGCCAGCGGTGCCGCCGACCAGCAGGCCGACGATCACATAGCCGATGCCGGCAGTCGCCAGCTCTGTGCCCAGCTTATAGATAAGGCCAACGGTGGTGACGATGGCCAAGCCCATGCCGATCATGCCGAACAGGTTGCCGCGGCGTGACGTGGTCGGGTGCGAAAGGCCCTTGAGCGCCTGGATGAAGCAGATCGAGGCGACCAGGTAGAGAAGCGTTACCAGATTCATGCTCATGCTTACTTCTTCGCCTCGTTCTTGGCTTTCTTCTTGAACATCTCAAGCATGCGACGGGTGACCAGGAAGCCACCGAACACGTTGACTGCGGCCAAGGCCACGGCGAGCGTACCCATCACCTTGCCGGCCGGTGTCACGGTCAGCGCGGCGGCCAGCATGGCGCCGACGATGACGATGGCGGAGATGGCGTTGGTGACCGCCATCAGCGGCGTGTGCAATGCCGGGGTAACGTTCCACACGACGTGGTAGCCCACATAGATGGCCAGCACGAAGATGATCAGGTTGTAGATGCCATGGGAAATCAGCATGTCTTCCATTGTCGTGCTCCTTAGCCGTTCTTGCGGACGACTTGCCCGTCGCGGCACATGAGGCAGGCCGCGACGATATCGTCTTCGAGGTTGATGACCAGCGCGTTGTCCTTGTCGAACAACAGCTTCATGAAGTCCAGCAGGTTGCGTGCGTACAGCGCCGACGCATCGGCCCCCACCTGGGCTGGCAGGTTGGTGGGGCCGACGATGGTCACGCCGTTTTCCAGCACCACCTGGTCGGCAACGGTCAGCGGGCAGTTGCCGCCTTGGGCTGCCGCCAGGTCGATGACCACCGAGCCCGGCTTCATCTGCGCGACGGTTTCAGCGCTGAGCAGGGTCGGCGCCTTGCGGCCCGGGATCAATGCCGTGGTGATGACGATATCGGCCTGCTTGGCGCGCTCGTGTACGGCCTGGGCCTGGCGCTGCATCCAGCTGGCCGGCATCGGCCGCGCATAGCCACCCACGCCTTCGGCGCACTCACGCTCTTCGTCGGTTTCGTAAGGCACATCGATGAACTTGGCGCCCAGCGACTCGATCTGCTCCTTGACGGCGGGGCGCACATCCGAGGCCTCGATCACGGCGCCCATGCGCTTGGCCGTGGCAATGGCCTGCAGCCCTGCAACGCCGGCGCCCAGAATCAGCACGCGGGCAGCCTTAACGGTGCCGGCGGCGGTCATCAGCATGGGCATGAAGCGCGGGTAGTAGTGAGCGGCCAGCAGCACTGCCTTGTAACCGGCGATGTTGGCCTGCGACGACAGCACGTCGAGGCTTTGCGCACGTGAGGTACGTGGCGCTGCTTCCAGGGCGAAGGCAGTGATGCCGCGCTCGGCCATCTTGCCGATCAGTTCGCCGTTGAACGGGTTGAGCATACCCACCAGCAGGCTGCCACTGCTGATCAGCGCGAGCTCCTGATCATTGGGCGCGACCACTTTGAGTACGAGTTGCGCGCCATAGGCGTCGGCGGCGCTTCCCAGGGAGGCACCCACGGCCTCATAGGCACTGTCCGGAATGCTGGCGTTTAGCCCTGCCCCCCGTTGGACGGTGACCTGATGGCCTTGAGCAACCAGTTTTTTGATGGTTTCAGGGGTCGCGGCGACCCTTGTCTCACCCGTCTGCGTCTCGAGAGGAACACCAATGTGCACGACTTTATCTCCTGCGGTGACCTTTTGTCTTTGTGGAAGCCAGCGTACTTCGGGTGGTGCGCTGGTGCGGTCGTTGAGCGTCAACCCGCCGAGTCCTAGGCGGGCCAGGCATTTTGCAGATGAACCCGGGGGCCTACAACCGGTTATGGAGCGAAACGAAGTTAAAACTACAAGTCACCCTGTGACCGTATGTCGCAAGCCTACCGTCGCAGCCCGTCAAACATGGGCTATTGGGAGATTAGGAGAAAAAATCAAAAAAAATGGCCGTAATTCGCTTACGACTTGCTGAATGTCGCAATTCCGCCCTGAAAGCCGCGTAGTCAGCAGGGTTAAAGGGGATTTTCAGGCTTACATAACAGTTTACGTATATGCGACAAATACATATATCTGTAGGTGTTTAAAATAATTGACTACGGGGTCAGGTTGCGCCGTGTTCCTACGCTGACGCCGTGTATTGCTTGGCTTGTGCCACCAGCCAGTCGCGGAAGGCGCGCAGCGAAGCGGACTCAACCTTGCGCTCGGGAATCATCAGATAGTAGGCCTTGTCGCTGCTCAGGGCATGCCTGTTAGCGACTACCAACCTACCCTCCTGCAACTCTCGCTGAATCAGGAAGGGTGGTATCAGTGCGACGCCCATGTCGTGCATCGCTGCCTGCGCAAGCATGGAGAATAGTTCATAGCGTGGGCCTGTCATGTCGCGCTCCACGTTCATGCCCAGGCTGGCGAACCACTGTCGCCAGGCATACGGGCGTGTGGTCTGCTGCAGCAAGGGCAGTTGCGCAATGCGCCGGGCGTCGAGCATGCCCTGCCCGTCCAGCATGGTCGGGCTGCACACGGGTACAGGGTTTTCGCCCATCAGCCGGTGCGACTGGGTGCCTGACCAGTCGGCATCACCGAAATAGATGGCGGCATCAAAGGCGGTGTCGGCGAACAGGAACGGGCGGGTGCGGTTGGTCAGGTTGACGGTGACGTCCGGGTGGCCCTGCTGGAAGTCCTTGAGCCTGGGCAGCAGCCATTGGGTGCCAAAGGTCGGGACCACCGCCAGTTCGATCACGTTGGCGCCTTGCTGGCGCATCACCGAGAGGGTGTCGCGCTCAACGGCATCCAGCTGCGCGGCGACCTGGCGACTATAGGACAGGCCCGCCTCGGTCAGTTTTACCCCACGCCGTGAGCGACGAAACAGTTCGACATTAAGGAAGGCCTCCAGGCCACCGATCTGCCGACAAACGGCGCTCTGGGTCAGCGCAAGCTCTTGCGCAGCCTTGGTAAAGCTCTCGTTACGCGCCGCCGCCTCGAAGCAGACCAGGGCGGCGGTACTGGGGATCTTGCGGCGCATGTACGTCAACCTCACTTGTAAGGCTGTCAATGTGGCGTTCTGCCGATTTACGGAGTGACAAATTATCACTAATCCGTGCGCAATCCTCGTTTGTCCCGGCAGCCGATCAGGCCTAGGCTCAAGGGCACAAGAATTTGCTCTCTCTATATCGAGGATTTCACTCATGGCCGGTAAAGCAAGCTTCCACTGGATCGATCCGCTGTTGCTGGATCAGCAGCTCACTGAAGAAGAGCGCATGGTGCGTGACAGCGCTTATCAGTTTGCCCAGGACAAGCTGGCGCCGCGAGTGCTCGAGGCATTCCGCCATGAGCGGACCGACCCGGCAATCTTCCGCGAGATGGGCGAAATCGGTTTGCTGGGTGCGACCATTCCCGAGCAGTACGGGGGCAGCGGCCTGAATTATGTGTGCTACGGGTTGATTGCACGCGAGGTAGAGCGCATCGACTCGGGTTATCGCTCGATGATGAGTGTGCAATCTTCCCTGGTCATGGTACCGATCAACGAATTTGGCACCGAGGCGCAGAAGCAGAAGTACCTGCCCAAGCTGGCCAGTGGTGAATGGATCGGCTGCTTTGGCCTCACCGAGCCTAACCATGGCTCCGACCCCGGTTCGATGATCACCCGGGCCAGGAAGGTCGACGGTGGCTACCGCCTGACCGGCAGCAAGATGTGGATCACCAACAGCCCGATCGCCGATGTGTTCGTGGTCTGGGGCAAGGATGACGCGGGCGATATCCGCGGCTTCGTGCTGGAAAAGGGCTGGGAAGGCCTCAGTGCCCCGGCGATCCATGGCAAGGTCGGCCTGCGCGCCTCGATCACCGGCGAAATCGTGATGGACAACGTATTCGTACCTGAAGAGAACATCTTCCCGGACGTGCGTGGCCTCAAGGGCCCGTTCACCTGCCTGAACTCGGCGCGCTATGGCATTTCCTGGGGGGCATTGGGCGCCGCTGAGGCTTGCTGGCATACCGCGCGTCAATACACCCTGGACCGTCAGCAGTTCGGCCGCCCGCTTGCAGCCAACCAGTTGATCCAGAAAAAGCTCGCCGACATGCAGACCGAAATCACCTTGGCACTGCAGGGCTGCCTGCGCCTGGGGCGTATGAAAGATGAAGGCACAGCGGCTGTCGAGATCACTTCGATCATGAAGCGCAACTCGTGCGGCAAGGCCTTGGATATCGCTCGCATGGCGCGTGACATGCTCGGGGGTAATGGCATTTCCGACGAGTTCGGTGTGGCCCGCCACCTGGTCAACCTCGAGGTGGTCAACACCTATGAGGGTACCCATGACGTGCATGCGCTGATCCTGGGGCGTGCACAGACCGGCATCCAGGCCTTCTATTAATAAGGAGCCAGCCCATGGGCGCGCTATCACATCTGCGGGTGCTGGACCTTTCGCGCGTGTTGGCCGGCCCCTGGTCTGGCCAGATTCTGGCTGACCTTGGTGCTGACGTGATCAAGGTCGAGCGCCCGGGCAGTGGCGACGATACCCGTTCTTGGGGCCCGCCCTTTCTCCGGGACGCCCAGGGAGAGAACACCAGCGAGGCGGCTTATTACCTTTCGGCCAACCGCAACAAGCGTTCGGTGACGATCGACTTCACTCAGCCTGAAGGCCAGCGCCTGGTGCGTGAGCTGGCGGCCAAGTCGGATATCGTCATCGAGAACTTCAAGGTAGGTGGCCTGGCGGCCTACGGGCTGGATTACCAAAGCCTGAAGGCGCTAAACCCGAAGCTTATCTATTGCTCCATTACCGGCTTCGGTCAGACGGGGCCTTATGCCAAGCGCGCGGGCTATGACTTCATGATCCAGGGGCTGGGCGGGCTGATGAGCCTGACCGGGCGGCCTGAGGGCGAGGAAGGCGCGGGGCCGGTGAAAGTTGGCGTGGCGCTGACTGACATCCTCACTGGGCTGTATTCGACGGTGGCTATCTTGGCCGCCCTCGCCCATCGGGATCAAACTGGCATCGGTCAGCATGTCGACATGGCATTGCTCGATGTGCAGGTGGCATGCCTGGCCAACCAGGCCATGAACTACCTGACTACGGGCAACCCGCCCCGGCGCCTGGGCAATGCGCATCCCAACATCGTGCCCTACCAGGACTTCCCCACGGCCGATGGCGATTTCATTCTTACCGTGGGTAACGACAGTCAGTTTCGCAAGTTCGCCGAGGTGGCGGGGCGGCCGCAATGGGCGGATGACCCGCGCTTCGCTACCAATAAGCTGCGGGTTGCCAATCGTGGTGAGCTGATTCCGTTGATTCGTCAGGCAACGGTATTCAAGACCACTGCAGAATGGGTGAGCCAGCTTGAGACGGCTGGCGTGCCCTGCGGGCCTATCAATGACCTGGCGCAGATGTTCCAGGACCCGCAGGTAGTAGCGCGTGGCTTGGCGGTGAGTATCGCGCACCCGCTGGCGGGGAGCGTGCCGCAGGTGGCCAGCCCGATTCGGCTGTCGGAGACACCGGTCGAGTACCGACGGGCGCCACCGTTGTTGGGTGAGCATACCGAGGCGGTATTGAGTGATGTATTGGGGCTGGACGCCGAGGCGGTACACCGCTTACGCAGTGCCGGGGTGCTTTGAGGCTATATAGAGCAATGAAATAGCGGGGAGGACGAAGGCCTCCCCGCTTTGCTTTTCAGCGATATCGAAGTTTATTGGAATTAAGGGTTGACGGGGTTTCGAATCCCCTTATAATGCGCCCCACTTCCAGCGTAGTCGGAACGAAAAACTCCTTGAGTTTCAACGAGTTAAATAGTCAAGACGAAGTTTGAAGGGCTTCGATCGAAAGATCGTCAGCGGTTAAGATGGTGGTTGACAGCGCTTCTAAACGCTGTATGATTCGCCTCCCGCTAC
>NZ_JANIAG010000109.1:0-18513 GCF_028682155.1 Pseudomonas sp. 39004 | reverse complement strand
GCTTGCTGTGGTAACCCAGGTGACGGTTACCGACGATATACAACGCACCGCCCACCACCAGTGCCTCCCGGGCCTGCTGGAACATGCGCCAGGCGAGGAAGTCGCCCACCACCTGTTGCTGGTGGAACGGCGGGTTGCACAGCACCACGTCCAGCGACTGCTTTTCTACCCCCGCCAAACCATCGGCCGCCAGCATCAATGCCGGGCGCTCGCCCAGTGCCGCCTGCCAGTTTTCCCGCGCCGATTGCACCGCCATGTACGACTCGTCGACCAGCGTGTAATGCGCCTCGGGGTTGGCCAGTGCGCTGGCGATCGCCAGGACGCCGTTGCCGCAGCCAAGGTCGGCAACACGGGCCTGGCCCAGGTTGCGCGGCAGGTGCGGGAGAAAGGCACGGGTGCCGATATCCAGGCCATCGCGGCAGAACACGTTGGCGTGGTTGAGCAGCTCAAGGGCCGGCGTTTCGAGCTGATAGCGGCTAGGGTAGGGCGAGCGCGCGGCCGGGCGGTCGGTAACGCTGGCCGTCAGCAGTCGGGCCTTCTTTTGCGCCAGCGAGGCCTGAACCGGGCCGATGTACTTTTCCATCAGCTCACCGGCGGCACGGGGCAGGTGCTTGATCATCGCCCCGGCAATCACCTGCGCGCCGGGCGCCAGGTGGCCCTGCAGGCGAATGAGCTGCTCCTCGAGCAAGGCCAGGGTCTTCGGCACGCGTACCAGCACCCGGTCGAACGGACCCTGCCACGGTTCGCTGGCCGGTACGAACGGCACGCTGTCGAACGGCTTGCCGTTGCGCGCGAGGTTTTTTTCCAGGGCCAGGTGCGCCAGGTGCGAATCGCCACTGCTGGTCACTGCAAGCTGCCCGGCCAGGCTGGCGGCCAGGGCACCGAAGCTGTCATTGAGCACCAATACCCGGCAGCTGGCGTCAGGCGCCTGCTCATGCAAGTGCGCGAGCAGGTACTCGTCAGCGGCGTCGAATGCCTGCAGAGGGTCGTTGGCCTGGTCCGGCTGGCGGATCAGGTCGAGTTCGGCGTAGGGGGTGGTCAACAAGGGCATGGCGTCTGGCTCGGGTACGAATCTGCCCGTTGCGGATCGCCACGGGCTTTGCCGCGCCATTCTACAGGGCTTTGCCGGTAGTCGCAGGGGTGGCTGTCAGATCCACCCACGCAGGGCGGCTATGGCGATGGCGCCTGCCTTGTTGGAGGCGTTGGTCTTGGTGATCACGCTGCGGATATGGAAGTTGACCGTACTTTGTGACAGCGACAGGATGCAGGCAACGTCGGCGGCGGTCTTGCCGGCAGCTGACCACCTCAGCACTTCCAGCTCCCGCTCGCTCATTTTCGGCTGAGGCGGGCAGAGCGCGTCCAAGTGGTGCTCGCACAGAACCGAGTGCAGGGTATGGCACAGCCACTGCACGCTGGCGGCTTTTTCGTAGAGTTCGTTGATTGCAATCTGGCCTGCTGGCCTGGCGACGCTGACTTGGCTTTCATTGTGCTGCAGGTCGTGCAGCGACTGTGTCCAACCATGACGCAGCCCGTGCTGGCAGGCAGCCTCGCGAAATTGCGGGGCCTCGCAATACAGTTCGTCGGTCCACAATACAGGTGTGGTCTGACCATGGCTCAAGCGTGCGGCCGGGTCTTGCTTGTAGAAATCATCACGCTGATAGCGCTCGATCCATTCGTCTGGGTAATTGCTATAGAGGTACAACCGCGGTGTCTGGGTGGCAATCTGTATGCGAATGTTCAGGCCCAGGTGTTCCATACCCAGGTCTTGCACCAAATGCACAGCGATGTCGAACAATTTGCGCGGGGATCGCTCGCTGACAAATTGGTGGAGATGCTCGGGTTTCCAGTGAAGCATCCGTAACGCTCCTAAGGGGCAACAGGATCCAATCCGTTTGCATACCCGCATCATTGTAGGAAAAACCTACTAATGCGTTGGGATTTTTTTGTTATAGCGATCACGTTTGTCTGCGACATCGGCAGCATTGACGTGGTGAGGCCTTACAAACCGGTGGTTTTTATCCAGGCCGCTTTGCGCGACACTGTGCGCACGTCAACCTTGGAGCCCGATATGACTGCCAGCGCCGAAAAGTTCACCCGCCAGACCCTGCTCGATGTTCAGCCACTGACGCCGAACCTCTTCAGCCTGCGGGTAACACGCGATTCGGGCTTTCGCTTCCGGGCCGGCCAGTTTGCTCGTCTCGGGGTGACCAAGGCCGATGGCAGTGTGGTGTGGCGCGCCTATTCCATGGTCAGCGCGCCCCATGACGAGTACCTCGACTTCTTCTCGATCGTGGTGCCCGGCGGGGAGTTCACCAGCGAGCTGAGCCGGCTGGGCGAGGGTGACAGCCTGCTGATCGACCGTCAGGCCTTCGGCTTTTTGACACTCGATCGCTTCATCGGCGGCCGCGACCTGTGGTTGCTGGCCACCGGCACCGGCATTGCACCGTTCATGTCCATCCTGCAGGACTTCGAGGCCTGGGAGCGTTTCGACAGCATCAAGCTGGTGTACTCGGTGCGCGAGGCGAAGGAACTGGCCTACGTGAAGGAAATCGCCGAGTTGGAGCAGCGCGACTACCTGGCAGAGTACGCCGGCAAGTTGCAGTTCATCCCGATCGTGACCCGTGAGCTGCATCCGGGGGCATTGAATGCACGCATTACCACGTTGATCGAGAACGGTGAGCTGGAGAAGGCGGCGGGGCTTGCGCTGTCGCCCGAGCATTCACGCGTGATGCTCTGCGGCAACCCGGAGATGATCGATGAAACGCGCAAGGTGCTCAAGGCGCGTGATCTGCAGTTGAGCCTGAGCAAGCGCCCGGGGCAGGTGGCGGTAGAAAACTACTGGTGACACGGGGGCCGCAATGCGGCCCCGGCACCTTCAAGGCAGGCGGTTCTGGTTCTGCGTCTTGAGCAGGTCGCGGATTTCGGTCAGCAACGTCTCTTCGGCACTTGGCACGGGCGGCGCGCTCGGTGCCACGGCCTCTTCGCGCTTCAGGCGGTTGATCGCCTTCACGCCCATGAAGATGGCGAACGCTACGATCAAGAAGTCGATCACGGTCTGGATGAACTTGCCGTAGGCCAGCATGACTGCCGGAACGTCGCCTTCTGCTGCCTTCAAGGTAATGGCCAGGTCGCTGAAGTCCACGCCACCGATCAACAGGCCCAGTGGTGGCATGACCACGTCACCCACGAAGGACGAGACGATCTTGCCGAAGGCCGCGCCGATGATGATACCGACCGCCATGTCGACGACGTTGCCTTTGACCGCGAAGGCCTTGAACTCACTGATCATGCCCATGTTCGATTCCTTTGTAACAAATGGTGAGGTTAACGCAGTGTAAGCCACTAAAACGCTTCATGCGTTGTGTTCAGGGGTAGTGACTGCGGTTAGAACGAATAGTTTTGTCGCACGCCGAAGCGTTCGAGACACGTCTCGCTCGGCTATCATGGCGGTTTTTTCCAGGAGAAACCGCCCATGGCCAAGGCCAAGCGCTTGTATGGCTGCACCGAATGCGGCGCGACCTTCCCCAAATGGGCCGGCCAGTGCGGCGAATGCGGGGCCTGGAACACCCTGGTCGAAACCATGATCGAGAGCGGCGGGGCGGCGGCGCCCAGCAGTGGCCGGGCCGGCTGGACCGGGCAACAGGCGCAGATCAAGACCCTGGCCGAAGTCAGCGTGGAAGAGATCCCGCGCTTCACCACCAGCAGCAGCGAACTGGACCGCGTGCTGGGTGGCGGTTTGGTCGATGGCTCGGTGGTGCTGATCGGCGGTGACCCGGGTATCGGCAAGTCGACCATTCTGTTGCAGACCCTGTGCAACATTGCCGTGCACATGCCTGCGCTGTATGTCACCGGCGAAGAGTCGCAACAGCAGGTGGCGATGCGCTCGCGCCGCCTGGGCCTGCCCCAGGACCAGCTCAAGGTGATGACCGAAACCTGTATCGAGACCATCATCGCCACGGCTCGCCAGGAAAAGCCCCGCGTCATGGTCATCGACTCGATCCAGACCATTTTCACCGAACAGCTGCAATCGGCGCCCGGTGGCGTGGCCCAGGTGCGCGAGAGTACGGCGTTGCTGGTGCGTTACGCCAAGCAGAGCGGCACCGCCATCTTCCTGGTGGGCCACGTCACCAAGGAAGGCTCGCTGGCCGGGCCGCGCGTGCTGGAGCACATGGTTGACACCGTGCTGTATTTCGAGGGTGAGTCCGATGGCCGCCTGCGCCTGCTGCGGGCGGTGAAGAACCGCTTTGGCGCGGTCAACGAACTGGGCGTGTTCGGCATGACCGACCGCGGCCTCAAGGAGGTTTCGAACCCTTCGGCGATCTTCCTTAATCGCACCCAGGAAGAGGTGCCGGGCAGTGTGGTGATGGCCACCTGGGAGGGCACCCGGCCGATGCTGGTCGAGGTGCAGGCGCTGGTCGATGACAGCCACCTGGCCAACCCGCGCCGGGTGACCCTTGGCCTGGACCAGAACCGCCTGGCCATGTTGCTGGCAGTACTGCACCGCCATGGCGGCATTCCTACCCACGACCAGGATGTGTTCCTCAACGTGGTGGGCGGCGTGAAGGTGCTGGAGACGGCTTCTGACCTGGCTTTGTTGGCGGCGGTGATGTCCAGCCTGCGCAACCGGCCGTTGGCCCATGGGTTGCTGGTGTTTGGCGAGATTGGCTTGTCGGGCGAGGTGCGGCCGGTGCCCAGTGGCCAAGAGCGGCTGAAAGAGGCGGCCAAGCATGGCTTCAAGCGGGCCATCGTGCCCAAGGGCAATGCGCCGAAGGAGCCGCCGGCAGGGTTGCAGGTGATCGCCGTGACCCGGCTGGAGCAGGCTTTGGATGCCCTGTTCGAGTGATGTATTGCCTGTAAAGGCAAACAAAAAGGGGAGCCGACGATGCGCATCGGCTCCCCTTGCTTAACCGCTCAATCAGCGGTCAATGCTCGGCAACCGGGCTGCGCCTGGGCGCCTCGTTGCCATGCTCGTCCAGCTCCAGCATCGGCACTTCATTACCTTCGGCATCGAACAGCTTGCCATCCTTGAAGTAATCGCCATCGCGCAGTGCAGAAATGTCCGAATACTGGATGGTGCGTTCGTAGGCTGCGGCAAATACCGACTGCTGGTCCGAGTTGCCAGTGGTGAAGTGGTTGAAGATCAGGTTCAGCAGAATCGCCATGATCGCCGCCGAGCTGATGCCCGAGTGGAAGATGGTCTCGAACCAGTTCGGGAAGTGGTGGTAGAAGGTCGGTGCGGCAATCGGGATCATGCCGAAGCCCAGCGAAGCAGCGACGATGATCAGGTTGACGTTGTTCTTGTAGCTGACCTTGGACAGGGTACGGATGCCGCTGGCTGCCACGGTGCCGAACAGCACGATGCCCGCGCCGCCCAATACCGGGGTAGGCACGGCGGCAATCACCCGGCCCATGACCGGCAGCAAGCCGAGCACCACCAGGATCACGCCACCGGTGGCCACCACGTAGCGGCTCTTGACCCCGGTCACGGCCACCAGGCCGACGTTCTGGGCGAAGGCGCTCTGGGTGAACGAGCCGAAGATCGGTGCCAGGATGCTCGATGCCATGTCGGCACGCAGGCCATTGCCCAGGCGCTTGGAGTCGACCTTGGTTTCAATGATGTCGCCCACCGCGAGGATGTCGGCCGAGGTTTCCACCAGGGTCACCATGATCACGATGCACATCGACAGGATCGCGGCGATGTGGAATTCCGGCATGCCGAAATGGAACGGCGTGGGGAAGGCGAACATCGGGCCTTGGGTGACCTTGCTGAAGTCGGTCATGCCCAGCCCCCAGGCGATCAGGGTGCCAAACACCATGGCCAGGAGAATCGACAGGCGCGAGATGGTCGCGCTGCCCAGCTTGCTCAGCAGCAGCACGATGGCGAAGGTCAGTGCCGCCAGGCCGATGTTGGCCACGCTGCCGAACTCCGGTGAAGCACTGTTGCCGCCCATCACCCAGCGTGCCGCCACTGGCATCAGGGTCAAGCCGATGGTGGTGATGACGATACCGGTCACCAGGGGTGGGAAGAACTTGGTGATGCGCGAGAACACCGGGGTGATCAGGAAGCCGATGAACGAGGCCGCCATGACCGCACCCAGCACACCCGGCAGGCCACCACCGCCTTCGCTGCTGAGAATGGCGCCCATGGTTGCCACGCCGGCGAACGATACGCCCTGCACCAGCGGCAACTGGCAACCGAAGAACGGCAGGCCAAGCGTCTGCAGCAAGGTGGCCAGGCCACCGGCAAACAACGACGCGGCGATCAGCATGCCGATTTCGGCACCATTCAGGCCCGCGGCCTGCCCCAGAATCAGGGGTACCGCAACGATCCCTCCATACATGGTCAACACATGCTGCAGACCATAGGCCAGGTTGGCCCCAAGGCCGAGGTTTTCATCCTCGGGGCGCTTGGCGGGAGACGTGCTAGGGGACGTAGTCATGGAGCAGGCTCTCTGCGTTTATTGTTGTGCCGCTACTGTAGACACTTCCTACAATTGATTGCTACAAGAATTGTATACAATATTTTGATCGGAGCGCGAACAAGCCGGGCTTCAGGGTGGCCTGAAACCCAATGCAGAACGCGTACCAAGTCATGAAAGGCTGTACTAGAGGGGTGTGTACAAAGAGCTGCTACCCCGGCTTAAAGCTGTCTGGGTAGACAGGAAACGCTAGGTGGGAAGGATGTTAGCTAGCTAAGAGATCCCATTATTCGATGAGTTCGCGCAGCTCCCGCATCATTTCGGTGCTGTCGGCCACGTTCAGTTCCACAAGACGGTGCAAATGGCTCATCGAATCGAGGTCGATGTAGAGGCAGACGAAGCCCAGGCGCTGCGCTTCTTCATGACGAAGCTCCACCTGCATCCGCACGTGGGTATGCGGGTCAAGGTGGATCACCGCATCGAAGTCCTGAGAGAGGTCGGCATTCCACGGCTGGGGGCGCTCGACCAGCAGGCCCTTGAGCGACAGGTCAAGCAGTTTGACTGGCCAGCGGCGGTCACCCTGGCGCAGTTCGGTGGGGGCGTCGAAGTCTATGCGCTGGAAGCGTCGGCGATTGTTGGAAGAAGTGGTCATGGCGGGCCCCTCGTCAGATGTTCTGACTATAGACCAGCCATGGCCTGTTCTGCCTGATGGCGAGCGACAAGGTGCCGTCTGCGGCAGTCGCCCCGTGCCACCCTTAGTCGGGGACGAAATTCAGGTCAACCACCTGATAGAAGGCTTTATCGGTCTCGGCAATTTCCCATACCCCAAGCAGCACATGATAACCGTCGCGCTCAGGCAACTTCAGCGTGTGCTTGGTCGGCTGCTCCGGCCACATTTCTTCATCCGAGTAGCCCCAATAAGGTTGGCGTTCATTGAGGAAAGTAGCGAAGGGTTCAGGTTCGAACTGTGCACGCGAAAGCGGCTGAGTCGGGTTCCATCCGGCTTTGGTGATGAAGTAGTTGAAACGGCGGTACTTGTGGCGCGCGCTGAAGCTCCAGACGAACTCCAGCGGTGTGTCGCTGGTAACGTCATGCTTGTCCCAGTCGACATCTGTGCGGTCCAGGTAGGCAGCGCCCGGCCTTTCGCCGCTGGCAATCTTGCCATCGACCGGTGGTGCCATACTTCTCACGTCGTCCTTGGCGTAGGGATCGGCCAGCCCGCCCGTGGTCTGCGGGAAGAATTTGCCGCTTTCGATGCCGTTGTGAAGATTTCCCTCAATGAGGCGTCTCTCCTCAGCGAAGGTCGCTCGGGACTTGGGCGTCGAGATCGAGCCATGGTTGGGTTCGATGGGGCCTGAGTCACGCGTGGATTTACTCTTATCCTGAGTCATCATCTGTCCCTGCTTGATGGTTATCAAATGTTCGACGCACGGTTCGAACGTTTGCACACCGTGTGTCATATCGTGGCGACGGGTTTGCCTGATCATTTAATGCGCGGTTGCCACCCTGGACAACTGACAGAAATGACAGGTCAGCCGAAGTAACGTTTCCGTCGCAGCCTGCGGGTTGTTCGGGTAGTCGCGTGCTAGAGCGCGTGCTGGTCAGTGGCTGAGCGCCAAATCGGGATGGTAAAGCCGTCAAGCAGGCCCTAGACTCAAGGGGCTGTCTATTCCAACCACTTAGCTGGAAGCATGCCATGAACAACAATAACAGCCTGCTACGCCACATCCCGTGGCTGGCGTTGGCGGTCATAGGAGCCTGCGCGCTGGGTGTTGTCGCCCTGCGTCGCGGCGAGGCGATCAACGCCTTGTGGATCGTGGTCGCGGCAGTGGCCATCTACCTGGTCGCCTACCGCTACTACAGCCTGTTCATCGCCACCAAGGTGATGCAACTCGACCCTCGCCGTGCCACCCCGGCGGTGCTCAACAACGATGGCCTGGACTACGTTCCGACCAACAAGCACATCCTGTTCGGCCACCACTTTGCCGCCATCGCCGGCGCCGGCCCACTGGTCGGCCCGGTACTCGCCGCGCAGATGGGCTACCTGCCCGGCACGCTCTGGCTGATCGCCGGCGTTGTGCTGGCCGGTGCGGTGCAGGACTTCATGGTCCTGTTCATGTCCACCCGCCGCAACGGTCGCTCGCTGGGCGACATGGTGCGCGAGGAAATGGGCCGGATCCCGGGCACCATCGCCCTGTTCGGCTGCTTCCTGATCATGATCATCATCCTCGCGGTGCTGGCGCTGATCGTGGTCAAGGCCCTGGCCGAGAGCCCATGGGGCATGTTCACGGTGATGGCGACCATCCCGATCGCGATGTTCATGGGCATCTACATGCGCTATATCCGCCCGGGCCGCATCGGCGAGATCTCGGTGGTCGGCGTGGTGCTGCTGCTGGCGTCGATCTGGCTGGGCGGCGTGATCGCTGCCGACCCGGTCTGGGGCCCGGCGTTCACCTTCACCGGTGTGCAGATCACCTGGATGCTGGTGGGTTATGGCTTCGTCGCTGCCGTACTGCCGGTATGGCTGGTGCTGGCGCCGCGTGACTACCTGTCGACCTTCCTCAAGATCGGCACCATCGTTGGCCTGGCCATCGGTATCCTGATTATCGCGCCAGAGCTGAAAATGCCGGCCCTGACCCAGTTCACCGACGGTACTGGGCCGGTCTGGAAGGGTACGTTGTTCCCGTTCCTGTTCATCACCATTGCCTGCGGTGCGGTATCGGGCTTCCACGCGCTGATTTCCTCGGGCACCACGCCCAAGCTGCTGGATAACGAAACCAACGCCCGTTACATCGGCTACGGCGGCATGCTGATGGAGTCGTTCGTCGCCATCATGGCCATGGTCGCCGCCTCGGTGATCGAGCCTGGCGTGTACTTCGCCATGAACAGCCCGGCTGCGGTGGTCGGCGCCGACGTTGCTACGGTGGCGCAGACGGTCAGCAGTTGGGGCTTCCTGATCACCCCTGAGCAGCTCGAAGCGGTCGCCCGCGACATTGGCGAGCACACCGTGCTGGCCCGTGCCGGTGGTGCGCCAACGTTGGCGGTGGGTATCGCGCAGATCCTTCACCAGGTGCTGCCGGGTGAGAACACCATGGCCTTCTGGTACCACTTCGCGATCCTGTTCGAGGCCCTGTTCATCCTCACCGCCGTGGACGCCGGTACCCGTGCCGGGCGCTTCATGCTGCAGGACCTGCTGGGCAGCTTCGTGCCGGCGCTCAAACGCACCGAATCGTGGGGTGCCAACCTGCTCGCCACCGCTGGCTGCGTGGCAATGTGGGGTTATCTGCTGTACCAGGGCGTGATCGACCCGCTGGGTGGCATCAACACCTTGTGGCCGCTGTTTGGCATCTCCAACCAGATGCTGGCCGGTATCGCCTTGATGCTCGGTACTGTGGTGCTGATCAAGATGAAGCGTCAGCGCTACATCTGGGTCACCCTGGTGCCGGCCGTGTGGCTGCTGATCTGTACCACTGCCGCAGGCCTGATCAAGCTGTTCGACCCGAACCCGGCCGTTGGCTTCCTGGCCCTGGCCAAGAAGTACAGCACTGCGCTGGATGCCGGCCAGGTACTGGCCCCGGCCAAGGACATCGGGCAGATGCAGCACGTGATCTACAACGCCTACACCAACGCGGGCCTGACGATTCTGTTCCTGCTGGTGGTGTTCAGCATCCTGTTCTTCGCCATCAAGGTCGGCTACGCCGCCTGGGGCCGCAAGGAGCGCAGCGACAAGGAAACCCCGTTCCAGGCCTTGCCTGACGCGTAATCGAGAGGACTGCAGCTATGTTCAACGACCTGGGTCGACTGGGTAAGTACCTGGGGCAGGCAGCCCGCCTGATGGTCGGCATGCCCGACTACGACAACTATGTCGAACACATGCAGAACAAGCACCCGGACAAACCGGTGATGAGCTACGAGGCGTTCTTCCGTGAACGCCAGGAAGCGCGTTACGGTGGCAAGTCCGGGCCCAAGTGCTGTTGAGCCTGCAACACCTGTGAAACTGTGGGAGCCCGGGCAGCCGGGCTCCCACATTCATATTCAGCTTCAGGAGCTTTTTGCGTGCAATCGCCTATTCCCGTCACCGTACTGACCGGCTTTCTGGGTGCCGGCAAGACCACCTTGCTCAAGCACATGCTCAAGGCCGAGCACGGCCTGAAGATCGCCGTGATCGAGAACGAGTTCAGCGAGGCCGGTATCGACAGCCAGCTGCTGGGCGACGAGCCGGTGCAGGTCATGACCCTGGCCAACGGCTGCGTGTGCTGCAGCATCCATGGTGACCTCACCCGCGCCCTGTACCTGCTGCTGGAGCGCCTGGACGCCGGCGAAATCGCCTTCGACCGCCTGGTGATCGAATGCACCGGGCTTGCCGACCCTGCACCGGTTGCGCAGACTTTTTTCATCGACGAGGACCTGCGTGATCGCTACATCCTCGACGGCATCATCACCCTGGTCGACGCCGCCCATGCCGAGCTGCACCTGACCCAGGCCATTGCCCAAGCCCAGGTCGGTTTTGCCGACCGCCTGCTGCTGAGCAAGACCGACCTGGTCGAACCTGCGGCGGTGGATGCCCTGCGCGAGCGCCTGTCGCGCATCAACGGCCGTGCCGCCATTCGTGTGGTCGAACAGGGGCGCATCGACCTGGCCGAACTGCTCGATGTGCGCGGTTTCAACCTCAATACCGACCTGGGTGCCAGCCTCAAGCCGGCCCTGCGCCCGGTGCTCAAGCCGGCCACCCCGGACCGTATCTCGACCTTGGTGTTGCGCACCGACACCCCGCTGGACATCGACCGCCTCAGCGACTTCATGAACGCGCTGCTGGAAACCCACGGCAAGCAATTGCTGCGTTACAAGGGCGTGCTGAATATTGCCGGGGACGATCGTCGCCTGGTGTTTCAAGGCGTGCTCAAGCTCTACGGCTTTGACTGGGATGCCGAATGGGCAGCAGGCGAGGCCCGCGAAAGCGTGCTGGTGTTCATTGCCGATGACCTGCCCGAGGCTACGATTCGGGCTGGGTTCGAGGCTTTGAGCAGGGCTTGAGCCGGTGAGGTGCCTGGGCCGCGAACCAGGCCGGCCATGAGCTGCGGTGGCGGGTTTGCACTTCGATGCACGGGATCAGCCGCTCGGTGAGCACAGCCGTCTGCCGCACGGCCTTGGCGGTGCGGTACTTGACGCTGTGGATGCATTCGCGGTCGCCGAATTCGCAGCGGTTCAGCGAGGTACCGCCGCAGGGGCCGTTGGCCAGGCCCTTGGGGCAGGTTTCCGGGCAGATGTAGAGCGTGTCTTCGAGGCGGCAGCGGCCGCAGGTGTCGCAGCCCACCAGCGGTCGCTTCAGCGCACGCTCCACCCCGTGCAGCACGCGGGCACCGCGGGCTGTTGCCCACAACGGTTGGCGAACGGCCCAGCCGAATGCCTGGCTCAGCCAGTTGCTGCGGCTGAACAGCAAGGCATGGGAAGCGTGCAGCAGGTGGTACCGCGCCTTCTCTTTGTTCGACGCGCTGACCTTCGACTCGCCCTGGCGCCAGCTCGCTGACGGCGGATGAAAGACCACGGCAGGCAGGCCGGGCACCTGCCAACTGGCCGCCCAGGCTGGCGCCCACTGTTCCAGTGAGTAGATCTGCGCTTGCCAGTGTTCGATGCGTTGTTCCAGGGCCAACAGCTGCTTGAGTTCGTGAATGCCGGACAAGTGCACCCCGGCGTAACCCATCAGTTTTACACCAATCACCTGCAGCGCCAGCCGGTCGACGCTGCGCGCCTGGGCGTGGGCCTTGGACACCGCTGCTTCCGCTTCGAGCATGTCGCGCATGGACGGCGTGACCGTCACCCCGGCCACGTGATCGAGCATTGCGGCGCGGCCATGGGTAAGGCTCATCAGGCAGGCCAGCAAGGGTTTCGGGTGCGGCTGGCGGTTCATCCAGGTTTGGGCTTCCTGATGCTTGCTGGCATCGAAGCCCAGTTGCAGGGTCAGGAAGTCGGCGCCCGCAGCCAGTTTTTTCTCGGCCTTGAAGTACTGCGCGCCGCCTTCTTCCTCGCAGTACTTGAATGGGTTGAGGGCGGCACCGAGCAACCAGTGTGGGCAAGCCTGGCGCGCGAGCTGCAGGGCGGCCACCGATTCCAGGTAGCGCACCGGGCGCTCTGCGGGTTGATGCCCAGGCAGGCGGTCGCCAGTGAGCAGCAGCAGTTGGTCAAGCCCGTCGGCATCCATGCGTTGCAGTTGCGCCAGCAAGTGGTGCCGTTCGCGGTCCTTGCCAGAAAAGTGCGGCAGGGCAGGCACGGGCGAGCTGAAGCTGGCGAGGGCGTCCAGAGGCGACAGGTCCAGTGGGCTGCCGACGCGATCACCGATGGCCACGGTCATCGGCCAGCCACACAGGTGCGCGCGGGCCATGATCGCTTCCATGGCGGCGAAACGATCCGCCGAGGGCTTGGGGACGAACTCCATGACGCAGACGAAGGTTTTTTCGTGCAGCGCCGTTTTCAGCAGGCTCATGGATCGGGCACCGGGTTGGGGCAGGGTGGCATTGTGCGGCAAAGGGCCGATGGGGTCATGTCCGGATGCGTAGGGTGCTGCTCTGAACGAGACATGCAGGTGGACACATCAACATGAGTAAATCTTGATTTCATATCAAATTAAATGAGTTTGTCTCAGCGCTTGTTGGTCCCGAAAATGCCCACATTCATTTAGACATTCTGAGGCACGAGACATGGCACTGGCACATTCCCTGGGCTTTCAACGCATCGGCCATGATCGCGAACTGAAAAAAGCCCAGGAAGCCTTCTTGCAAGGTGAACTCGACGAAGCCGGCCTGCGCGCTGTGGGCCGCGCGCTGCGTGCCAGCCATTGGCAGGCGCAGAAGGACGCTGGCATCGAGCTGCTGCCGGTGGGCGATTTCGCCTGGCACGACCAGGTGCTGACCCATTCGCTGACCTTCGGTGTCGTCCCGCAGCGCTTTCGCGGCCACGATGGTGCCAAGCCCACTTTGCAAACCGTGGTCGCCATGGCTCGAGGCACGACCGAGCGCAGCGACAGCGGCGGTGCCCACGCCCAGGAGATGACCCGGTGGTTCGACAGCAACTATCACTACCGGGTACCGGAGTTCACCGCCGACCAACAGTTTGCCCTCAGTTGGGAGCAGCTGTTCGAAGAGGTCGAAGAAGCCAAGGCCCTGGGCCATGCGGTCAAACCTGTGGTGATCGGCCCGCTGACCTATCTGTGGCTGGGCAAGGCCCAAGGCGCCGACGTCGACAAGCTTGAGCTGGTCGACCGGTTGTTGCCGCTGTACGACGAAATCTTCAACCGCCTGGCCGCACAGGGCGTTGAATGGGTGCAGATCGACGAGCCGATCTTGGTGCTGGATTTGCCGCAAGACTGGAAAAACGCCTACGAGCGCGTTTACAACATCCTGCAACGTGCGCCGCTGAAGAAACTGATCGCCACCTACTTTGGGGGCCTCGAAGAAAACCTGGGCCTGGCGGCGAACCTGCCCGTCGATGGCCTGCACATCGACCTGGTGCGTGCGCCAGACCAGTACCCGACCCTGCTCGACCGTCTGCCGGCATACAAGGTCCTGTCGTTGGGCCTGGTCGACGGCTGTAGCGTCTCGGCTTGCGACCTGGAAAAAGCCCTGGCTGTGTTGCAGCACGCGGCCGAACGCCTGGGTGACCGCCTGTGGGTCGCGCCGTCCTGCTCGCTGTTGCACAACCCATTGGGGCTGGCCCGTGAAGACCAGCTCGACGCCGAGCGCAAAGGCGGGTTGGCCTTCGCCGTGCAGAAGTGCCAGGAAGTGGCCGCGCTGAGTAAAGCGGTCGACGCGCCAGAGGCTGCCCGTGCGTTGCGCGCCACGGCTTGATCATCGGGCCGCTACGGGTGCTTATAATGCCGGCTCGAAACGTAATCGACAGGGAATGATGCGATGAGAGTTCTGGTAGTCGGCGCCAGCAAGGGGCTGGGCAAGGCCTTCATGGAAGGGCTGGGCAAACCGGGCGATACGCTGATCGGTGTGTCCCGTTCGCGCCCCGAGCGGGTGGTGGCCAGCAAGGATGTCGAGGTGCAGTGGATTGCGGCCGACCTCGCTCAGCCGGCCGCCGCCGTCGAGGCCATTGCCCAGGCGCTGGCGGGCGGTGGCGTGGATACCCTCATCTACAACCTCGGGTTGTGGGAAGCCGAGGCGTTTGCAGAGCACTACAGCTTTCTTGCCGACCGCGATGCCGAACTGCAAGGCATGGTCGACTGCAACATCACGGCCACCATCCTGCTGATCAAGCGCTTGCTGCCGATGCTGCTCGAAAGCGAAAAGCCACGGATCCTGCTTACCGGTTCCACCTCGGGCCTGCCGCAAAGCGGGCGCCCTGAAGTGACCTTTGCCGCGTCCAAGTTCGCCCTGCGCGGTATTGCCGAAGCCTTGCGTGAAGGGTATCGCGAGCAGGGCCTTGGTGTGACGTGCCTGAACCTGGGCTACCTGAACACCGAGGATGGCTTGGATGTGCCAGTGGCAGAAGCCGCGGCGCGCGGGGAAGGGGGGCTGATTCCGCTGCACGATGTGGTGCTGATGGTACGCACGATGCTGGAACTGTCGGCGGCCAGTTATGTGCGTGAGCTGACACTGCCAGCGATTGCCGATGAGCGCTTCTGAGTAACCAGGCCCGGCCTCTTCGCGGGTCTATTCGCGAAGAGGCCGAGCCTGCAGGCATCAATGACTGATCAACGCTCGATCGCCAGCGCTACCCCCTGGCCACCACCAATGCACAACGTGGCCAGCCCTTTCTTGGCATCTCGCTTGATCATCTCGTGCAACAGGGTCACCAGCACCCGGCACCCCGACGCACCGATCGGGTGGCCCAGGGCAATCGCCCCGCCATTCACATTGACCCGCGCCGCATCCCATTCCAGGGCCTTGCCCACCGCCAACGCCTGCGCGGCAAAGGCCTCGTTGGCTTCGATCAGGTCCAGGTCCGCCAGCTGCCAGCCCGCCTTGTCCAGGCAGCGTTGGGTAGCCGAAACCGGGCCGATACCCATGATCGCCGGGTCCACGCCCGCACTGGCATAGGCCGCGATCCTCGCCAGTACCGGCAAGCCCAGGGCCTTGGCCTTGGCGGCACTCATCAGCAATACGGCAGCGGCGCCATCATTGAGGCTGGAAGCATTGCCGGCCGTCACGCTGCCCTCTTTCTTGAAGGCTGCGCGCAACTTGCCCAGGGACTCGGCAGTGGTACCTGGGCGGGGTTGTTCGTCGCGCTCGAAGACCGTGGGCTCGCCCTTTTTCTGCGGCATCACGATCGGCGTGATCTCGTCCTTGAATCGGCCGGCCTCGATCGCGGCCACGGCTTTGCGCTGGGACTCGGCGGCGAAGGCGTCTTGTTGTTCACGGCTGAGGCCGTACTTGTCCACCAGGTTCTCGGCGGTAATGCCCATGTGGTAGTCGTTGAAGGCATCCCACAGGCCGTCGGTGATCATGCTGTCGACCAGCTGACCGTGGCCCATGCGCTGGCCGGTGCGGGCCGAAGGCATGACGTAGGGTGCCAGGCTCATGTTTTCCTGGCCGCCGGCAATCACCACCTCGGCGTCACCGCAGCGAATAGCCTGGGCTGCCAGGTGCAGGGCCTTGAGGCCCGAGCCGCAGACCTTGTTGAGCGTCAGCGCGGGCACGCTGTAGGGCAGGCCGGCCTTGATCGCGGCCTGGCGGGCCGGGTTCTGGCCGGCGCCGGCGGTGAGTACCTGGCCGAGGATCACTTCGTCGACCAGGGCAGGGTCCAATTGGGTCTGTTCCAGCAGGCGCTTGATCACGGCTGCGCCGAGGTCGACGGCGGGCACTGTGGCCAAGGCGCCCTGGAAGCTGCCAATGGCGGTGCGGGTGGCGGCGACGATGACCACGTCGTTCATGTTGTTGTTCTCCGTGCAAGGGTGGGCGCCGCGAGGGCAGGATGTTGTCAGCATCGGCGGGTTTGGTTCATTTGTTAAGTTTGTTTTTCTTTGCGATTGTTCTGGAAAACAAATGAATGATGCCGGCCCTGCAGGCAAGGCGCTGACCCTGGGTCTAAGCTGGATGTCGTGCTGTTTCACTCAACGCAACGGAGCTCATGGCCATGCGCATCTTGATCGCTCTTACCCTCCTGATCGGCAGCAGCACAGCATTCGCCGCCACCCAGTGCACCACTGCAGACAAAAGCACCTGGCAAGACCCGGGCAAATTCCAGGCCCAGCTCAAGGATCAGGGCTACAAGATCAGCAAGTTCAAGGTCACCAAAGGCAACTGCTACGAAATCTATGGTTTCGACAAGGATGGCCGCAAGATCGAGATCTACCATGACCCGGTCAGCGGCAAGGCGGTCAAGACCGAGTATCACGATTGAAGGCCCGCCCCACGGTACAGCTGTGGGACCCGCTCCTGCGGCTGTGCCACCTGTCGTTGGCCACGGTGTTCTTCGCGGATTATTTTTTCAATGAAGAGGGCGACGACTGGCACCAGTGGTTGGGCTATTACGGGCTGGCGTGCGTGCTGTTGCGCCTGGTTTGGGGCTTCGTCGGGCCGATGAGCCTGCACCGCTTTCTGGCCGACGCGGTGCTGGCGTTGGTCTGCGTGCATGTATTGGCGGCCATCGTCGAAAGCCTGCGCCTGGGCGAGAACCTGCCCCTGTCGATGATCACCGGCCGCCGTCGGCAGCGCTAGGCGGCTTGTACGGTGCAGCGCAAGATGCGCACGGTTTTGTATCCCCCCCAATCACCCCGTAATATGTGTCGGATAACTGGCGGGGGTAGTCTCACCCTCTGATCAATCGGAATCGCCCGTGGCGGCGCTTTCCTGGCATAAACCTGACGAGGTACAGACATTGGCCATCATTCATCCTAAGGTCCGCGGTTTCATCTGCACCACGACCCATCCGAAGGGCTGCGAGCTCAACGTCCGTGACCAGATCGAAGCCACCCGCAAGCTGGGCGTGCGCGAGGATGGCCCGAAGAAGGTCCTGGTGATTGGTGCTTCCAGCGGCTACGGCCTGGCGGCCCGCATCACCGCAGCGTTCGGCTTCAAGGCCGACACCCTGGGCGTGTTCTTCGAAAAAGCAGGTACCGAGACCAAGGCCGGTACTGCGGGCTGGTACAACTCCGCCGCCTTCGACAAGTTCGCCAAGGCCGAAGGCCTGTACAGCAAGTCGATCAACGGTGATGCGTTCTCCGACGAGGCCCGTGCCAAAGTTATCGAGCTGATCAAGAACGAAATGGGTGGCAAGGTCGACCTGGTCATCTACTCCCTGGCCTCCCCCGTGCGCAAGCTGCCGCAAACCGGTGAAGTGATTCGCTCGGCGCTCAAGCCTATCGGCCAGCCGTACAAGTCGACCGCCATCGACACCAACAAGGACACCATCATCGAGGCCAGCATCGAGCCGGCTTCCGAGCAGGAAATCGCTGACACCGTCACCGTCATGGGTGGCCAGGACTGGCAGCTGTGGATCGATGCCCTGGCCGGTGCCGACGTGCTCGCTGAAGGCGCCCGCACCGTGGCCTTCAGCTACATCGGTACCGAGATCACCTGGCCGATCTACTGGCACGGTGCCCTGGGCAAGGCCAAGCAGGACCTGGACGAAACCGCGCTGCGCCTTGACCAGAAATTGGCCGGCGAAATCAACGGCGGCGCCAACGTGGCCGTGCTGAAGTCGGTGGTCACCCAGGCCAGCTCGGCCATTCCGGTGATGCCGTTGTACCTGTCGATGGTCTTCAAGATCATGCAGGAGAAGGGTGTTCACGAGGGTACCCAGGACCAGCTGGACCGCATGTTCCGTGATCGCCTGTACCGTGCAGACGGTGCCCCGGCCGCAGTCGACGAGAAGAGCCGCCTGCGCCTGGACGACTGGGAACTGCGTGATGACGTGCAGGACGCCTGCAAGGCCATGTGGCCGCAAGTCACCACCGAGAACCTGTTCGAGCTGACCGACTATGCCGGTTACAAGAAGCAGTTCCTCAACCTGTTCGGCTTCGAGCGCGCTGACGTCAACTACGACGAAGACGTGGCCACCGATGTGAAGTTCGACTGCATCGAGCTGTAAGCACAGCCGAAACATGAGGGGGCTGTACCGCCCTCTTCGCGGGGCAAGCCCGCTCCCACCGGTG
>NZ_JANIAG010000108.1:0-18701 GCF_028682155.1 Pseudomonas sp. 39004 | reverse complement strand
AGCCAGGCTTTCGGCGATCTTGCTCTGCCACAGCGCGGGGCCGGTGATGTGCACCGACTCACCATTGCTATCCACCGCGACGGTAACCGGCATGTCCTTCACTTCGAACTCGTAGATCGCTTCCATGCCCAGCTCGGCGAACGCCAGGACCTTGGATTTGCGGATCGCCTGAGCCACCAGGTAGGCGGCGCCGCCGACGGCCATCAAATATACGGCCTTGTTGTCCTTGATCGCTTCGATGGCGGTCGGGCCACGCTCGGACTTGCCGATCATGCCCAGCAGGCCGGTCTGTTCGAGGATCTGGCGGGTGAACTTGTCCATCCGGGTAGCGGTGGTCGGGCCGGCTGGGCCTACCACTTCGTCACCGACCGGGTCGACCGGGCCGACGTAGTAGATGAAGCGGCCTTTCAGGTCGACCGGCAGTGCTTCGCCACGGTTGAGCATCTCGACCATGCGCTTGTGCGCGGCGTCGCGGCCGGTGAGCATCTTGCCGTTGAGCAGGATGGTCTCGCCTGGCTTCCAGCTGGCCACTTCTTCCGGGGTGATCGAGTCGAGGTCGACGCGACGGGCGCTTGGGCCAGCTTCCCAGACGATTTCCGGGTAGGCGTCCAGCGATGGCGCTTCCAGCTCGGCCGGGCCGCTGCCGTCGAGCACGAAGTGCGCGTGACGGGTGGCGGCGCAGTTCGGGATCATGCACACCGGCAGGGAGGCGGCGTGGGTCGGGTAGTCCATGATCTTGACGTCGAGCACGGTGGTCAGGCCGCCCAGGCCCTGGGCGCCGATGCCCAGCTGGTTGACCTTGTCGAACAGCTCCAGGCGGATCTCTTCGATGCGGTTCTGCGGGCCACGGGCTTTGAGTTCATGAATGTCGATGGACTCCATCAACACTTCCTTGGCCATGACCGCAGCTTTTTCGGCAGTGCCGCCGATGCCGATGCCGAGCATGCCAGGTGGGCACCAGCCGGCGCCCATGGTCGGGACGGTCTTCAGTACCCAGTCGACGATCGAGTCGGACGGGTTGAGCATGGCCATCTTCGACTTGTTTTCCGAGCCGCCGCCTTTGGCTGCGACATCGACTTCGACCTTGTCGCCAGGGACGATCGAGTAGTGGATGACGGCCGGGGTGTTGTCCTTGGTGTTCTTGCGGGCACCGGCCGGGTCGGCCAGGATCGAGGCGCGCAGGACGTTCTCAGGCAGGTTGTAGGCGCGACGCACACCTTCGTTGATCATGTCGTCGACGCTCAGGGTGGCGCCGTCCCAGCGCACGTCCATGCCCACACGCACGAACACGGTGACGATACCGGTGTCCTGGCAGATCGGGCGGTGGCCGGTGGCGCACATGCGCGAGTTGATCAGGATCTGGGCGATGGAGTCGCGCGCGGCAGGCGACTCTTCACGCAGGTAGGCCTCGTGCATCGCCTGGATGAAATCGACGGGGTGGTAGTACGAAATGAATTGCAGGGCGTCGGCGACGCTCTGAATCAGGTCGTCTTGCTTGATCACGGTCATGCAGCGCGCTCCTCTTAAAGACGGGAACATTCGTAAAGGCTTTCCGACACTGCACACCTGTGTGTCGAAACGCCTGGCAAGGCGTCGGCAGGTCAGGCCGACGTAAAAAGGCGCGGCAGTATAGCGCGCCTCACCGTGGGAAACACCTGCGCGTGGTCTGGACCATGGTCGGCAGTGCGGCGGGCATCCTTTTTGCTGCCGATAGCGGCTTGCCTTAGAGTGGCGATGTAGACCAAGGAAGTAATGACCATGCCTGAACTCTGTGTGGGCGAGCGCCGCTGGACGGTGCCCACCGGCAGTAACTTGCTCGATGCCTTGAACGAGGCAGGCTTGAATGTGCCCTACAGCTGCCGTGCGGGCAGTTGCCACGCCTGCCTGGTGCATTGCCTGGACGGGCAACCGGTGGATGCCCTGCCCGAGGCATTGGCGTTGGACAAGCACGCACAGGGCTGGCGCCTGGCCTGCCAGTGCCGGGTGGTGGATGACCTGCGCGTGGCAGTGTTTGACCCGCAGCTCGAAGGGATGCCCGCAACGGTGCGTGAACTGGACTGGTTTGGCGATGTGTTGCGCTTGCGCCTGCGCACGGAGCGGGCGCTGCGGTATCAGGCCGGCCAGCATCTGGTGCTGTGGAACGGTGCGGTCGCGCGACCGTATTCCTTGGCAAGCCTGCCGGGTGAAGACGCCTTGCTGGAGTTTCATATCGATTGCCAGCGGCCAGGGGCTTTCTGTGACCAGGCCCGGGCCTTGCGGGTTGGCGATGAGCTGCGCCTGGGCGAGTTGAGGGGCGGGGCGTTGCATTATGACCCGGACTGGCAGGACCGTGCGCTGTGGTTGCTCGCGGCCGGGACGGGGCTTGCGCCATTGTGGGGCATCTTGCGCGAGGCGCTGCGCCAGGGGCATCGGGGTGAGATCAGGGTGCTGCATGTGGCACGTGAGCACGCCGGGCATTACCTGGCTGAGCCGTTGCTGGCAATGGACGGGGTGCGTGTCGAGCAGGTGCTGGCGGAGCAGCTGGATGAAGCGCTGGCGGCGTTGCGGCCGTCATCACGGCAGACCATCGCGCTGCTGTGTGGCTCGCCGGGGAGTGTCGAGCGGTTTGCGCGGCGGCTGTTTATTGCGGGGGTGCCGAGGAACCAGGTGTTTGCCGATGTGTTTGTCGAGCATGCCTGAGGAATGTTGCGCGCCTATGCCGACCCTTTCGCGGGGCAAGCCCGCTCCCACAGGGACCTGACTGCGCCTGAGTTCAGAAGGGTAACTGTGGGAGCGGGCTTGCCCCGCGAAGGGGCCGCAGAGCGGCCCCCCCCAGGAAGGCTATCAGCCGACCAGCGGATCACCGACATGCAGGATCTTCATGCCGTTGGTGCCACCGATGGTGTGGTAGCTGTCGCCCTTGGTCAGGATCACCCAGTCACCCTGTTGCACCAGGCCACGCTTGAGCAGTTCGTCGACCGCCGCTTGGCTCACCTTGTCGGCCGGCAGCGAAGCCGGGTCGAAGGCGATCGGGTAGACACCACGGAACATCGAGGCGCGAGCCTGGGTAGCGCGGTGCGGCGACAGGGCGAAGATTGGCACGTGCGAACGCAGGCGCGACATGATCAGCGGGGTGTAGCCACTTTCGGTGAGGGCGATGATCGCCTTGACGCCCGGGAAGTGGTTGGCGGTGTACATGGCCGCCAGGGCGATGCTTTCGTCGCAACGCTCGAAGGTGGTGTGCAGACGGTGGCTGGATTTCTGGTTGGTCGGGTGCTTTTCGGCACCTTGGCAAATCCGCGCCATGGCCTGTACGGCTTCGATCGGGTAGGAACCGGCAGCACTTTCGGCCGACAGCATCACCGCATCGGTGTTGTCGAGCACGGCGTTGGCCACGTCGGACACTTCAGCGCGGGTCGGCATCGGGTTCTGGATCATCGACTCCATCATCTGGGTCGCCACGATCACCGCCTTGTTGTTGCGGCGGGCGTGCTGGATGATCTTTTTCTGGATGCCGATCAGCTCGGCGTCGCCGATTTCCACACCCAGGTCGCCACGGGCAACCATGACGGCATCGGAGGCGGCGATCAGCTTGTCGAGGGTCTCGTCGTCGGCAACGGCTTCGGCACGCTCGATCTTGGCCACCAGCCAGGCGCTGCCGCCGGACTCGTCACGCAGCTTGCGGGCATATTCCATGTCGCTGGCGTCACGCGGGAACGATACGGCCAGGTAGTCCAGGTCCATTTCCGCGGCCAGCTTGATGTCGGCCTTGTCTTTTTCGGTCAGGGCCGGCGCGGTCAAGCCGCCACCTTTGCGGTTGATGCCTTTGTGGTCCGACAGCGGGCCACCGATGATCACCACGCAGTGCAGTGCATCAGCGGTAGCGGTCTCGACGCGCATGACCACACGGCCATCGTCGAGCAGCAGTTCGTCACCAACGCCGCAGTCCTTGACCAGGTCGGGATAGTCGATACCGACGATGTCCTGGTTGCCTTCGGTCAGCGGGTGGGCGGTGGAGAAGGTGAACGTGTCACCGATCTTCAATTCGATGCGCTTGTTGCTGAACTTGGCGATGCGGATCTTCGGACCTTGCAGGTCGCCCAGCAAAGCGACATGGCGGCCGTTCTTGGCGGCGATGTCACGGATCAGGCGGGCGCGCGCTTTGTGCTCGTCCGGGGTGCCGTGGGAGAAGTTCAGACGTGCCACGTCCAGGCCGGCAAGGATCAGTTGTTCGATCACTTCCGGCGAGTTGCTGGCGGGGCCAAGGGTGGCGACGATTTTGGTACGGCGGATGGTCATGCACAGACTCCTATAGTGAAGCGCAGCGAAAGGCTACTCCTGAATCGCGCTGTAGTCATTGTTCCGTTGCACTACCTGCGAGCGAGGCAGGGTGGCGTTTGAACGGTCAGGCCATCCTTGCAAAAGGGTGTGAAGATTTATCGGCAAAGGCCGATACACTGGCATCAAAGGAGACCCCCCATGCGAGCCCTGATCGTTTTAGCCTTGGCGGCCAGCGCCGTCGGCTGCACCCGCTGGTCCATGGACCACCACTTGAACAACGCCTACCGTGCCTATGACCGCGGCGATTGCCAGCGGGTCATGCTGGAGCTGTCGCAGGTTGACCGCACCAGCCGCGCGCGACCGTTCGTCCACCCGGAGGTGTCGCTGCTGCGCGGCCAGTGCCTGGAGCGCCAGAAGCTGTTCGTGGATGCAGCGCAGACCTACGAGTACCTGATCCAGCAGTACCCCGGCAATGAATACGCGTACCGTGCCCAGGCCCGCCTGCAGACACTGGAGCAGCTCGGCCATTACCGCGGGGCCGAAGCGGCCGTGGCCAACCCGGTGAAAGCCACCCCTTGGCGTTAATGCCAAGGTGTGATTTATTTCACGGGATTTACCGTGCGCGCTGCGCTAATCTGTAACTCAGTTGTTACAACAACCGCCAGTACCTCGCATTCCTGGCACCGGGTACGGACTGCACTTGTGATCATGTTCAACAAGCGGCATATCGAACGCCATCAGTTGCCCTGCGTTCTCAAGGTCTTCAACCGTTTTACCGATCAGGCGATCGGCCAGCTGGGTAATGCCTCCGAAGATGGGCTGATGCTGATCAGCCAGCTGCCGGTACTGGTCGGGCCAGACTACGAACTGCAACTGCGCTTGCCGCTGGCCGGTGGTGGGTATCAGTTCATCAACCTCACCGCCAGTTGCCTGTGGTGCCGCGAAGACCAGACGCCCGGCAACTACGATTCCGGCTTCATGTTGCTGCAGGCGCCCCGCGAGTACGATGAATTCGTCCGCTCGTTGCGCGACTATTTCAGTTTCCGCCCCGCCAACGCATCCGCCTGACTCCCCCTGAGCCTTGGCGCGCGAGAATCGCGCTAGAATCGGGTCGACCTTGATACAGGACGACCCCGTGAGCTCCAGCATTTTCTGGCACGACTACGAAACCACTGGCATCAACCCGCGCTGCGACCGGCCACTGCAGGTGGCCGGTGTACGCACCGATTTCGACCTCAACGAGATCGAAGAACCGATCAGCCTCTTTTGCAACCCCTCCGACGACATCCTGCCGCACCCGGCCGCCTGCCTGGTAACCGGTATCACCCCGCAGCAACTGCAAGCCCAGGGGCTGTGCGAAGCCGAGTTCATGACCCGCGTGCACGAGCAACTGGCGCGCCCTGGCACCTGTGGTGCCGGCTACAACACCTTGCGTTTCGACGATGAGGTGACGCGTTACAGCCTGTACCGCAACTTTTTTGACCCTTACGCCCGTGAATGGCAGGGCGGCAACAGCCGCTGGGACCTGATCGACATCGTGCGCACGGCCTATGCACTGCGCCCTGAAGGCATCGAGTGGCCGCAGCAGGATGGCCGCACCAGCCTGCGCCTGGAACTGCTCAGCAAAGCCAATGGCATCGACCATGGCCATGCCCACGAAGCACTTTCCGACGTGCGGGCCACCATTGCCCTGGCGCGCTTGATTCGGCAAAAACAACCGAAGTTGTATGAGTGGCTGTTTCAGTTGCGCAGCAAACATAAAGTGATGGAGCAGATTCGTTTGTTGCAGCCACTGGTCCATATTTCAGGGCGATTTTCGGCGGCGCGTAATTACCTGGGGGTGGTCCTGCCGCTGGCGTGGCACCCGCGCAATCGCAATGCCCTGATTGTCTGCGACCTGCATCAGGAAACCCTACCGTTAATACGGGAAAGTGCCGAAGTTCTTCGCCAGCGCTTGTATACCCGGCATGAAGATCTGGCCGAAGGTGAATTACCCGTTCCGCTTAAATTGGTGCAGATCAACCGTTGCCCGGTGCTGGCACCGCTCTCGGTATTGCGCCCGGCCGATCAACAGCGCCTGGGTGTGGACTTGACGTTGTTACAATTGCGCGGCGAGCAATTGGCCAATCAACAGGCGGACTGGCAAGACAAGCTGGCGCACATTTATGGCAACGATGATTTCGCCCCGAGTGAAGACCCTGAACAACAGTTGTATGACGGTTTTCTAGGGGACCGCGACCGCCGTTTGTGCGAGCAAGTTCGCACGCTGGAACCTGCGCAGTTGGGTCAGGGGCACTGGATGTTCGATGACCCGCGCATGCCTGAACTGTTGTTCCGTTATCGGGCACGCAACTTCCCTGACACCTTGAATAGCGAAGAGCGCCAGCGCTGGTATGCATTCTGTCAGCAACGTCTGAGCGACCCGCAGTGGGGCGCGCCGAATACCCTGGGTGATTTCGAGCAGGCGCGCCAGCGTGCCTGGGAAAGCGCCGACGAGGCGGGCCGCCGGGTATTGGACGCCTGGCAGGAGCACGCCAGTAAACTGAAGACACAATTTGCAATTGCGCGCTGAGTGGACAAACAAAAACGCCGGCATCGAGCCGGCGTTTTTGTTGCGTCAAGCAATGTGAGCGTGCGGACTATCAGTCCAGCAGGGTCGCCCAGCTTTCAACCACGTCACCACCCCACTTGGCTTTCCATTCTTTCAGGGTCTTGTGGTTGCCGCCTTTGGTTTCGATCACTTCACCATTGTGCGGGTTCTTGTATTGCTTGACCTTGCGCGCACGCTTAGTGGCGGTGACCTTGACCGCGCCACGTGGCGCCTTGCTCAGTTTCGACTCTGGGTCGAGCAGGGCAATCACATCACGCAGCGACTTGGAGTACTCGCCCATCAGCGTGCGCAGTTTGCCTTCGAACTCCAGCTCTTGCTTCAGCTTGTCATCCTGGGACAGGTTGGCCAGGCGGGCCTGAAGTTCCTTGATGGCTTCTTCGGTGGCGCGGTACTCGTTAATCAGGGACATGGAGTGTTCCTTTAATACGTGTTCAGAAATGTGTGGGCCAATAATAGACAGGCCATACTCGCAAGTAAACATGGAATTGGGCAATTAACAGTTAATTAAGCTGTGACAACATTTCTCCACGTGAACAAAAATTTACATAAGCCCCTGCATTTTGTCATGGCGAGGCGCGGCGGCTTGCCGTGTGTGTGGGCAGGTGCGCACAAGACGCGCCGTGCAATCCATACTGCGTTTTTTCTGGCGGGCCGCTAGAATGAGCGCCTTTGCGAAGTTCTGGAGTCTCATTCATGCGCACCTATCGTCTGGTGATCGCCTGCCCCGACCGTGTTGGCATCGTGGCGAAAGTCAGTAATTTCCTGGCCTTGTACAATGGCTGGATCAACGAAGCCAGCCACCACTCCGATGAACAGAGTGGTTGGTTCTTCATGCGTCATGAAATCCGTGCCGAATCCCTGCCATTCGGTATCGAGGCATTTCGCGAGGCGTTCGCGCCGATCGCCGAAGAGTTCTCCATGACCTGGCGGGTGACCGACTCGGCGCAGAAAAAGCGCGTGGTGCTGATGGCCAGCCGCGAATCCCATTGCCTGGCCGATCTGCTGCACCGCTGGCACACCGACGAGCTGGATTGCGATATCCCGTGCGTGGTGTCCAACCACAATGACCTGCGCAGCATGGTCGAATGGCACGGCATTCCGTTCTTCCATGTGCCGGTCGACCCCAAGGACAAGGCGCCAGCCTTCGCCGAAGTGTCGCGCCTGGTTCAGGAGCACGCCGCTGATGTGGTGGTGCTGGCTCGCTACATGCAAATCCTGCCGCCGCAGCTGTGCCAGGACTACGCTGAAAAAGTGATCAACATCCACCACAGCTTCCTGCCGTCGTTCGTCGGTGCCAAGCCCTACCATCAGGCGGCCCTGCGCGGCGTTAAACTGATCGGTGCGACCTGCCACTACGTGACCGAGGAGCTGGATGCCGGCCCGATCATCGAACAGGACGTGGTACGTGTCAGCCATGCCGACAGCATCGAAGACATGGTGCGCTTCGGCCGTGATGTCGAGAAAATGGTGTTGGCCCGCGGCCTGCGTTATCACCTGGAAGATCGCGTGCTGGTGCACGGCAACAAGACGGTGGTGTTCGACTGACAGCGACACGGGGCTGCGCAGCAGCCCCGGCAATCCCGAGTGAAACGCCATGGCCGACCCCCGCGACAAAGCCGCCGCCTCACCCCCGCCTACCCTCGGCGAGGGCTGCCTGGCCCGCTATGACCCCGAGGCCCTGAGCGACGCCGACGGCACCAACTTCCCCGGTGCTGCCGAGCTCTGGCGCCAGCTCAACCCGCCTGACGCCGCCAGCGTTCCAGCAACGGACGCGCCAGCAGGCAGACAAACACCGGCCCCCCCGCCAGCAGATAAAAGTAGTAAGTGACCGCACGCCAGATCACGATCGCCGCAGCCGCTGTCGAACTGCCCACCAAGGGCGTCAGCAGGCTTGCCGAGGTCAGCTCGGCAGCCCCCGCACCGCCTGGCAGCAGGCTGAACTGGCCAGCACTGAGCGAGAGCATCTGCACCAGAAAGCTGGGGATCCACGACAGTTCCACGCCCAAACCCTTGAGCACCAGGTACAGCACGCTGTAGCGCAGGCCCCAATGCACGCAGGTCAGCGTGAACACCAGTGCCAGGGTGCGTTTGGGCAGGCGCCAGGTCTGCGCCAGGGCGTCGATGAAGTGCAGCAGCTTGCGCGCCCAGCGGCGTTTACGGCATTCGGACATGCCCAGGCGGCGCAACAGCCGTCCATTGAAGCGCATCATGGCGCGCCGGTAGCGCAGCAGCCCCAGCACCACGACTAACGCCGAGCACAGCAGCAGCGCGCTGCCCAGCAACATGCTTTGCTGGCTGTGCCCCAGGCTGTGAAACAACGCATAGCCGGCAATCGCCAGCATCGCGCAGAAGAAGAACAGCAGGTCGTTCAACTGGTCCATGGCGAACACCGCGCCGCTGCGCGCCGGGCCGATGCGGTCCCGCGCCAGCAGGGCCATCAGGGTCAGCGGGCCGCCGCTGCCGCCCGGGGTGGTGCAGATGGCGAATTCGGTGGCCATGACCACGCCTAGGCTGCGCAGGTACTTGAGCTGAGCACCTTGCTGGCCGAGCAGCAGGCGCAGGCGCAGGGCGTTTATCACCCAGCACAGCAGGATCATGCCCAGCAGCGTCAGCAACAGGCCGGGGTCGAAGCGTTGAAGCCTGGGCAGTAGTTCGCTACCGCCCAGCACTATCGGCACCAGCACGGCGCCCAGCAGTGCCAGGCCCAGCCAGCCCAGGCGGTTCATGCGCTGGCCTGGCCGTCCAGCCAGGCGGACTTGGTCAACGGCACACGGCCCTGTGCCAACAGTGCGCGCAAGGTGCGTAGCCAGTATTCGCGCGACGCCTTGTGGCGCATGTCCACCGGGTGCAGGCCCAGGCGTACGGTGCCGGCTTCACGCCAGCGCCGGCATTGCCAGTCGCAAAGCATCTTCGATAACCCTCGACGCCAGGCACTGCGCGCGCTCCAGACCAGGCCGGGGGCTTCGATGGCGGTGAAGTCCGGCAGGCGGTACAGGTGCTGCGGTGTGCTGGTGTAGCGCAGCGGCAGCTGGCGCAATGCCTGGCGCGTGCCTTCGCTCATCAGCCAGGCCGGGGCGACGAAGCCGGCAACCGGCCAGCCTTGTTGGTCGAACACTGCCAGTCCTTGCTCCAGGCGCTGCAGTGCCTGTTGCTGATCAAGCCCATAGAACTCGCCTTCGTGGGTATAGATGCGGCGCATGAAGAACGCGCCGGGGCTGCGCGGTGGCGCGCCGTCGTCGGCATGGTAGAAACCATGCAGCGCCAGCTCGTCACCCAGCGCCAGGCGCCGTTCGAGCAGGCGGCAGAAGGACGGTGAGCGGTGTAGGGGGTTGCGGTGGTGAAAGTCCGGCACCACCAGCCAGGTCATGGGCACACCGCCCATCTCATCGATGGCCTGGACGAAGGGTTGGTAGTCGGGCCAGGTCTCGGGCGCGATGTCGTGCAGCACCAACATCAGGCTGCGGGGGGCGCTGGCGCTTTCAGCCATGGGCTCGCACCAGCGGTTGGTGGCCGAGCACCGCCTGGTAATGCTGCAGCAAGCCGGCCACCACGTTGTCCCATGAATAATGCTGCTCGACATGGCGGCGGGCCTGGCTGCCGAGCGTGCGCACGCCCTCTTCGAAGACCTGGCGCACGGCCTGCGCCATGGCTGTGCCGTCGTTGGCCTGGCACAGCCGCCCGCACTGTTCGTTGACGATTTCGCCAAAGGCGCCGGCGCGCACCGCCACCACCGGCGTGGCGCTGGCCATGGCTTCGAGGATGACCAGGCCGAAGGTTTCCTGGTCGCCGGCATGCACCAGCAGGTCGGCACTGGCCATCAGCCTGGCGACTTCCTGCGGTGGGCAGAAGTGGTCGACCACGCTGACGTTATCCGGCACATTGACCGGCATGTTGGAGCCGACCAGCAGCAGGTGATAAGGCCGGCCCAGGCGCTGCATGCAGTCGAGCAGCACCGGCAGGTTCTTCTCGCGCGAGCCACGGCCGGCGTAGATCAACAGGCGGCTGGTGTCGGCAATCCCCAGTTCGGCGCGCAGGTGCGGGTCGCGGTGCTCGGGGTTGAAGGTGGCCAGGTCCACGCCCAGGCGTTGCACGTGCACGTCACGGATGCCCAGGCGGCGCAGTTTGTCGGCCATCACCTGGCTGGGCGCCAGCACCCGGTCGAAGTTGCCGTACAGCTTGCTGACATAGGCCTCGACATTGGGCGTGAACCAGTTGCCCATGCGGTTGCTGACAAGCAGCGGCAAGTCGGAGTGGTAGAAGCCGATCACTGGTACGTCGAGCTGGCGGCGTGCCTCCAGGGCAGCCCAAGCGGTCAGGTAAGGGTCGCCGACTTCGATCAGGTCGGGTTTGAGGTTACGCAGCACATTGCACCAGGGCGCCAGACGCACCGGGAAGCGGTAGCCGTTGCCGAAGGGCAGGGGCGGCGCGGGCACCTGGTAGATGCCATCGGCGTGTTGCGCGCTGGCGCCGGGGATCAACAGGCTGTGGCGCACGCCTTGCAGGGCATCGAGGCGGCGGTGTTTGGCATCAAGATAGGTACGCACGCCGCCGCTGGCGGGGGCGTAGAACATGGTGATGTCGGCGATGTGCACGATCTGCATCCCTCCGGGATCGTCTTCGGGTCTGTCATCCGGCTGTAATGGGCCGGCGATGACACGCCTAAAGGTTGACCTTTCAGAAGGATAGTTTGTTCGATCGAGGTTGGCGGGGGGTGAACCCGCTCCCATCAGGTTGCTGTGGGAGCGGGTTCACTCGTGAAGCAGGCGGGTCAGATGCGGAAGCTGCCAACCAGGTGTTTCAGGCGCGAAGCCTGTTGCTCCAGGTCCGAGCAGGCGCGCAGGGTGGCCTGCAGGTTCTCCACGCCCTCCTGGTTGAGCATGTTGATCTCGTTGATGTCCATGTTGATCGCCTCGACCACGGCGGTCTGTTCTTCGGTGGCGGTGGCCACCGACTGGTTCATGCCGTCGATCTCGCCGATGCGCACGGTCACGCTGTCCAGGCGCTCGCCGGCCTGGTTGGCGATCTGCACGCTATCCTGGCTGTGACGCTGGCTCTGGCCCATGGTGTCGACCGACTCGCGGGCACCCACCTGCAGCTCTTCGATCATGGTTTGCACCTGCTGCGCCGACTCCTGAGTGCGGTGCGCGAGGTTTCGCACTTCGTCGGCAACCACGGCAAAGCCACGCCCGGCTTCACCGGCGCGGGCGGCTTCGATCGCCGCGTTCAAGGCCAGCAGGTTGGTCTGCTGGGAGATGCTGGTGATGACTTCGAGAATCTGGCCGATGTTGACGGTCTTGCTGTTGAGCGTCTCGATGTGCGCGCTGGAGGTGACGATCAGGTCGGACAGCCGGTTCATCGCCGCAATGTTGCGTTCCACCACTTGCTGGCCTTCCTCGGCCAACAAGCGGGCGGAGCTGGCATGTTGCGAGGCCTGGGCGGCGTTGCCGGCGATTTCCTGGGCGGCGGCGCCCAGTTCGTTGATGGCGGCGGCGACGCTGTTGGTGCGGTTGGATTGCTCGTCGGAGTTGGTCATCGACGAGTTCGAGGCGCTGATCACGCGCAGGGCCACTTCATTGACTTGCTCGGTGGCCGAGGACACTTCGCGGATAGAGCCGTGGATGCGCTCGACGAAGCGGTTGAAAGCGGTGCCCAGGATGCCGAACTCGTCGTGGTTGTGGATGCGCAGGCGTTTGGTCAAGTCACCTTCGCCTTCGGCGATGTCTTCCATGGCACGGGTCATGGTCAGCAGCGGCTGCATCAGCACGCGAATCAGCAGGCCGAGCAGGCCGATGATGATGACCACCGCAACCAGCGTGGCGATCACCGCCGAGGTGCGGAAGGTGCTGAGCATGGAGAAGGCTTTGTCCTTGTCCACCGACAGGCCGATGTACCAGTTGGCCGACGGCAGGCCTTTGATCGGGGTGAAGGTCAGCAGGCGGGTCTGGCCCTGGGCCTGGACTTCGGTCAGCTCACCGGACAGCGTCGGTGTGTGCTGCGGGAACAGGTCCGACAGCGATTTCATCACCAGGTCCTTGTCCGGGTGAACCAGGATCTTGCCTTGGTCGTTGACCAGGAACGCGTAGCCCATGCCGCCAAAGTTCAGCGAGTTGATGATCTCGACCAGGCCGTCGAGGGCCAGGTCGCCACCGACCACGCCCACGCTGTTGGACACTTTGCTGAGGATGCCAATGACCATCTTGTTGGTGGTCATGTCGATGTACGGCTCGGTCAGGGTCGCACCGGAGGCGTTCATGCCGTCCTTGTACCAGGGGCGAGTACGTGGGTCGTAGCCGTCGGGCATCTTCGCGTCCGGGCGCACGCTGAAGCCTCCGTCGACCTTGCCCAGGTACACCGTGAGAAAGCTGGTGATCAGGGCATTCTGCCCCATCAGGGTTTCGGCGTCGTTGGGGGCCTGGGCAATGTTCTGTGCCAGATTCTCTACCAGCTTGATACGGCCTTCGAACAGGTTGCGAATATTGGTCGAAGTGGACTCGCCCATTTCAGCCAGATAGTTCTCCAGGTCCTCCCTGATCGCATTACGCTGGAGATAATCGTTGTAGAGGGTGAAGAGGCTGAAGGCGAGCATCACGATCAGTGACGCGGCCACGAGAATCTTGTGGCTGAAACGAAGGCTTTTGTTCATGGTGTAATCGGTTCCGCTAAGGTTTTATCGGGCGTTCGCACGAATACATCTGCAAGACAGTGCAACATCCCGGGAAGTCCTAGTTGGGTTGTTACTGTGTTCTAGGCGAATATCACCCCGAGGTATCGGCCGATACGCGGCAAAGCTTGAGAAGAGGATGAAAGAAGATGTCAGATCCTTCGCAAATTGTTGTAGGAGCGGGCCTTGATGGCCAGCCTGTCCATCAAGCCATGCGCCTCGCCAACCGCCACGGCCTGGTTGCTGGGGCCACCGGCACCGGCAAGACCGTCACCTTGCAGCACCTTGCTGAAGTGTTCAGTGATGCCGGCGTGGCGGTGTTCGCGGCCGACGTCAAAGGCGACCTGTGTGGCCTGGGCGCGGCGGGCGCGCCGCAGGGCAAGGTGGCCGAGCGCATTGCCGGCATGCCGTGGTTGGGGCATGCACCGCAGGCCTACCCGGTGAGCCTGTGGGATATCGCCGGGCAGTCCGGCCACCCGTTGCGCACTACCCTCAGCGAAATGGGGCCGCTGCTGCTGGGCAACCTGCTGGAGCTGACCGACAGCCAGCAGGCGGCCTTGTATGCAGCGTTCAAGGTGGCGGACCGAGAAGGCTTGCTGTTGCTCGACCTCAAGGACCTCAAGGCGCTGCTTGCGCACCTGAAGGACAACCCGCAGATGCTGGGTGAAGACAGCGCGTTGATGACCAGCGCGTCCACCCAGGCCTTGCTGCGTCGCCTGGCGACCCTGGAACAGCAAGGCGCCGAGGCGCTGTTCGGTGAGCCTGCGTTGCAGCTCGAAGACTTGTTGCGCCCTGGCAGCGACGGCCGTGGGCGTATCCACTTGCTCGATGCCAGCCGGCTGGTGCATGAGGCACCGAAGGTGTATGCCACCTTCCTGCTGTGGCTGTTGGCGGAGTTGTTCGAACAGTTGCCCGAGCGCGGCGATGCCGACAAGCCGGTATTGGCGCTGTTCTTCGATGAAGCGCACTTGTTGTTCAATGGCACGCCCAAGGCGTTGCAGGACCGCCTGGAGCAGGTGGTCAGGCTGATTCGCTCCAAGGGCGTGGGCGTCTACTTTGTCACTCAGTCGCCGGGCGACCTGCCCGATGCGGTACTGGCCCAATTGGGCCTGCGTATCCAGCATGGGTTGCGTGCATTCACCGCCAAAGAGCAGAAGTCGCTGCGGGCCGTGGCCGATGGCTTTCGCCCCAACCCCGCGTTCGACAGCCTGGCGGTGCTGACCGAGCTGGGTATCGGTGAGGCCTTGGTGGGTACGCTGGAGGATAAGGGCACGCCCGCAATGGTGCAGCGGGTGCTGATCGCACCGCCGCAATCGCGCATCGGGCCACTGAGTGCCGCTGAGCGCAGTGCATTGATTGCTTCGTCGCCGCTGGTTGGGCGCTATGACAAGCCGGTTGACCGTGAGTCGGCCTACGAAATGCTCACCCAGCGCAAAGGCGAGCCTGTGGAGCCTGCACCCGTGCCTCAGGCCGATGAGGAGAGCTTTGCCGACAAGGCCGGTGACTTCTTGCAGAGTGCGGCAGGGCAGGCGATCAAGTCTGCGGTGCGCCAAGCAGCCAATCAGTTGGGGCGGCAGTTGGTGCGCGGGTTGATGGGGTCGTTGCTGGGCGGCAAGAAGCGCTAGTGAGGCACATGAAAAAGGCGCCCGAACAGGCGCCTTTTTCTACAGCGGTATCGCTCAGCCGATCGCCTTGGACGCCAGCCAGAACAGGCCAGCTGCCAAGCCCATCGAGGCTGGCAAGGTCAATACCCAGGCCAGCAGGATGGTCTTCACGGTGCCGCCTTGCAGGCCGCTCTTGTTGGCGACCATGGTGCCGGCGACGCCAGATGACAACACATGGGTGGTCGATACCGGCAGGCTGAACACGTTGGCCATGCCGATGGCGCAGGCTGCGGTGATCTGCGCCGACATGCCCTGGGCATAGGTCATGCCCTGCTTGCCGATCTTCTCGCCAACCGTCAGTACCACGCGCTTCCAGCCGACCATAGTGCCCAGGCCCAGGGCCAGGGCAACGGCCACGATCACCCAGAACGGTGCGTATTCGGTGGTGGCGGTGAGGTCTTTGCGCAGCTTCTCCAGGTCGGCCTTTTCACGGGCATCCAGGCCTGGCAGCTTGCCGACCTTTTTCGCCGTGTCATCCAGGCAGAGCAGGTAGCGGCGCACTTCAACGCGCTTGTCGGCTTCCAGGGTGTGGTAGTCGGTCACGCCCTTGAGCGAAGCCTGCAGGGCGGCGATGGTCGGCTCGGTCTGCTGCGGGTTGCAGCTGAACTGCTCTGGCAGGTCGGTCGACTTGGCCTTGCCCAGTGCCAGGAACTCACCCAGGGTGGCGGCGTTGCGCTCGTAGAACTGGCTCATGTGCAAGGTGGCGTCGCGGGTGCGCTCGATCTGATAAGTGGTGCTGTTCAGGTCGAGTACGAACTTGGCCGGTACGATACCGATCAGCACCAGCATGATCAGGCCGATACCTTTCTGACCATCGTTGGAGCCGTGCACGAAGCTCACGCCCATGGCCGAAATCACCAGTACCAGGCGATTCCAGAAGGGAGGGTGCTTCTTGTCGTCGAGCTTGCGACGCTGTTCGGGCGTCTTGTGCATCTTCGACAGCGGGCGCCACCATTTCAGGCCAAGCAGCACCAGCGCCGCGACGGCGAAGCCGGCCATTGGCGAGACCACCAGCGACATGGCGATGTCGATCGCCTTCTGCCAGTTGACGCCATCGCCCAGCGGGATGTCGTTGATCAGGGCATTGGCCAGGCCAACACCGAGGATCGAGCCGATCAGGGTGTGCGAGCTGGACGCAGGGATACCGAAGTACCAGGTGCCCAGGTTCCAGGTGATGGCCGCAGCCAGCAGCGAGAAGACCATGGCCAGGCCGTGTCCGGTGTTCACATTGATCAGCAGCTCTACCGGCAGCAGGTGAACGATGGCATAGGCCACCCCGACACCACCGAGCAGAACGCCGAGGAAGTTGAACACGCCGGAGAAGAACACGGCGAGGTGCGGCGGCATGGCTTTGGTATAGATGACGGTAGCTACCGCGTTGGCGGTGTCATGAAAGCCATTGATGAACTCGAAGGCGAGTACGAAGGTCAAGGCGAGCAGCAGGCTCACCAACACCCAGGCATCCAGTCCGCTGAATAAATCGATCATGAAGGTTGTCTGGCGGTCATAGGGGGGCGCGATTATGCCAGAAAACCTTGGCAATCGATGCACCTGCGACAGACCGATGGCAGGTATCCAGGTGCGACCAGCAAGCGCAATACCGCGCTATCTGGCAAAGAACTGTCCGATAAAAAACGAGAAATATCACTAAAATCGGCAAATATCTGGAAAACGTACGACGTGGCATTCATTCAAACGGTCGTATGAAATTTGTGTAATTCCATTTCATCTACGACCTCTGGGTAAAGATCGACCGCGCCCGGGCTTGCCGGGCGACGACGCGGATGGCGTGAACCTGGCGCTCAGGGCTTGTCGCTGCGCAGGTCCTTTTCCATTTTTTCCAGTTCCTGGTTGAACGCCTGGTCGCGCACGCTGGCACGCTTGCGCCACGGTTTGCGCTCTGGGTCCGGTTGAGCGGCGTACGTGGTGACTTCACCACCGTAAACATCCTTGTAACGTTCAGCCTGGCGCTCGAGCTCTGCGCGCAGTTCATCTTTCGTCACAGTAGTACCTGAGTAAGTTGAGTTAAGACTGTTGTTGTTTGCTGTACAGCGTGCCCCTGTGCATACAAGGACGGCACATGGAAAGCTGCGGGGATGCCATACAGGGCCTGCACACACACACACACACACATGGGTTGAAGCGAAGTGCTGATTACAGCGGTGTGTTCCATTACCCCAGCATCGGGCATTCAACCAAATTGATTATAGCAACCGACCCTTCTTCGAACAGGGGTATTTATGCGGCCTGACAATGCCGGTCGAAGTTGTCGGTTTCATTCGGCAATGTCTTACGCCGTGCGTATAACTTTGAAGGGCGGCAAGGGCAAAAGTTCGTTGCCACGCACACGCGAGAAGGGGAAGTAAAAACGGCCTCGCACAGGGCGAGGCCGTTGCCTGGGACTTCTACGGTGGGTACCTGACCAGTCTCTCCAAAGAAGCCACAAGTGGCAGGAGAAAGGTATAAGCAAAAGTGTCAGCGGTCAATTGCGATTATCGGCCGTTCGTTCGATAATCGCACGAACCAGCGATTTTTTTGAGGTGAGCGATGAGCGACGAAACACCGGCCAACGAATCTGCCAACCCAGAGTCGGCACGCCCTGCCGCCCCCGCACTGGCGCCGCCGATCGTGGCATCGCCGGCCAAGCGTATTCAGGCGTTTACCGGCGACCCGGACTTCATGACCTCGCTCGCCCGAGGGCTGGCGGTGATTCAGGCGTTCCAGGAGCGCAAGCGCCACCTGACCATCGCCCAGATCAGCCACCGCACCGAGATCCCTCGTGCGGCGGTACGCCGCTGCCTGCACACGCTGATCAAGCTGGGGTATGCGACGACCGACGGGCGCACCTATTCGCTGTTGCCCAAGGTGCTGACATTGGGCCATGCGTACCTTTCGTCGACGCCCTTGGCGATTTCCGCCCAGCCGTACCTGGACCGCATCAGTGACCAACTGCACGAGGCGGCCAACATGGCCACCCTCGAAGGCGACGACATCCTTTATATAGCCCGCTCGGCAACCGTGGAGCGGCTGATCTCGGTCGACCTGTCGGTAGGCGGGCGATTGCCGGCGTATTGCACGTCGATGGGGCGTATCCTGCTGGCGGCGATGGATGACACCAGCCTGCGCGAGTACCTGGACCGGGCTGATCTCAAGGCGCGCACCAGCCGCACCTTGAATGATGCCGAATCGTTGTTTGCCTGCATCCAGCAAGTGCGTGCCCAGGGCTGGTGCGTGGTGGACCAGGAGCTGGAACAAGGGCTGCGCTCCATTGCCGTGCCGATCTATGACGCGTCGGGGCAGGTGCTGGCAGCATTGAATGTCAGTACCCATGTGGGGCGGGTAACGCGTAGCGAGTTGGAACAGCGCTTCTTGCCGATCCTGTTGGCGGCCAGTCGGGATCTTTGCCACCAGTTGTTTGGTTGACGCGCGCAGGGCGCGCGCGCCCTGCATGCCCCATTATCGAACACGCCCGCCGTTTCCTGTTCGATAAACGCACAATGTCGCT